>NZ_SSDQ01000113.1:0-95224 GCF_004794315.1 Microbacterium sp. PF5
CTCGGCTCCCCCTGGGATGCCGTGCAGGTCGCAACACAAGCATGGGAGCGCGAAACGCGCCTAGCGGCGGCGTTCAAAGTGTCCTAGCGGCGCTTGGATTGCGGTCTCGAGATCGCGACATAGTTGGGGCTCGGCGGAGGCATAGGTGATCTGCATAGAGTGCGAAATGTGTCCCGAAACTCGCAATTCCGTACCGTTCGTGGTGCGGTCGGAGTCATGCTCGCCGCAGTGTTCGCGATCGGTCTGAGCGGTTGTGCGCCGGATCCGGTCAGCGATTCCTTCCTCAAGGGTGAGAACACCGGCTATGTGGCCGCCGACGGCGCGATCGTCGAGATCCCGATCACCGAGCGGAGCGAACCGGTCGCCTTCAGCGGTACCACTGAAACTGGTGATGATTTCGACAGCGCGGACAACGCCGGCAAGGTCACGGTGGTGAACTTCTGGTACGCCGGGTGCGCGCCATGCCGCATCGAGGCGAAGGATCTCGAAAGCGTCTGGCAGGAATACGGCGGCGAGGATGTAGCTTTCATCGGCATCAACACCCGCGATCAGGCCGACACTGCCCAGGCTTTCGCTGACGAGTTTGGCATCACCTACCCAAGCCTGATCGACGTGACCACGGCCGAGGCGAAACTCGCATTCTCCGAGGCCGTGCCGATCCAGGCGACGCCGACGACTCTCGTGCTCGACAGACAGGGCCGTGTCGCCGCCCGCATCATCGGACCCATCGACGGCACCTCGATCCTCTCGACGCTCGTCAAAGACGCTCTAGCAGAAACACCATGAACACCGACATCATCATCGGGTCCGGCGCGCTCTGGCTCGCAGTCCCCATCGCGATGCTCGCCGGCCTCGTGTCGTTCCTGTCGCCCTGCGTGCTCCCGCTGGTCCCCGGCTACCTCGGCTTCCTCGGCGGAGCGGTCGCGCCGCGCTCGAAGGGTGACGCGACGAACGCAGTCGCGCCTGAGCGCCGTCAGCTCGTGGTCGGCGTGCTTCTGTTCATCCTCGGCTTCAGTGTCGTCTTCGTTCTCATCACTGCGCTAGGCGGCACGGCCGGCGTGTTCTTCCTACGCTGGGGAGACCTGGTCACACGCATCCTCGGCGTCGTCGTCATCCTGATGGGGCTCGTCTTCCTCGGGTTGTTCAGTTTCGCCCAGCGAGAGGTCCGCTTCCACGTCGGCTCCCGGGCCGGGGTCGTCGGGGCTCCGCTCCTCGGAGTAGCACTCGGCATCGGCTGGGCGCCGTGCATGGGTCCGACGCTTGCCGCGATCATCGCGCTTTCGTTCAACGCCGGCAACCCTGTCCGGGCCGGCTTCCTTGGCCTCGCGTATTCGCTTGGCCTCGGCATCCCGTTCCTGCTGGTCGCACTCGGGTTCGGTTGGGCGGCGAAGACGGTCGAGTTTCTCCGTCGTCACATCCGGGTGGTGAACGTCTGCGGCGGCATCCTGCTTATCGTCCTCGGCCTCCTGATGGTGACGGGGCTGTGGACCGACATCATGTCGCGGCTGACGGCGGTGATGGGCAGCGTCATCCTTCCTCTCTGAGATCCCTAGCAGGGACGTCGCGAGTGCCGACTGGAGCAGTCCTCTCTACCCAACTGCTCATGTCGACGGCGCCAGTTCGTGATCCCGTGTCGGAGCCTTAGATGTAGACGCCGCGATCTTCCATGAATCGGACGGGGTTGGTGTAACCACCGTTGATATAGACCTCGAAATGCAGATGGCACCCGAAGGATCGGCCGGTGTCACCCGCGTAGGCGATGACCTGGCCGGAATTGACCCACTGCCCCCGGCCAACGGCGATGCCACCGGGTTTGATGTGGGCGTAACCGGTGCTGACGCCCCCGCCGTGTTGGATGCGGACGTAATTGCCGTAGTTGCCGTTGGCGCCGGCGTAGTCCACTGTTCCGGAGTTGGCGGCGTAGATCGCCGCTCCGCAGCCGTTGGCCATGTCCGCGCCGTAGTGGTAGCTCGAGGAGCAGCCCTGCGATCCGCAGATGGGGGTCCGCGGGCCGTAGCTTGAACTCCGGCCGCCCCCGTGGGGACGAACCCAACCGCCGCTCCCGGCGGAGCCTCCGCCGCCACCGTTGCCGCCTCCGTTGGCTGCGGCTTCGGCGGCTTCGCGTTCGCGACGGGCTCGCTCTTCGGCCTCGCGTGCGGCTACACCCGCCTGGTAGCCAGCGACAGTCTGCGTGGTGGTGTCTTTCAGCGCGGCGAGCTGCGCCTGCATCGTCTCGAGGTTCGCGGCTTGCTCGTCGAGAGCGGCTTGCGCGGCGTCGGCCGCTTCTTGTGCGGCAATCATCTTCTGCTCTGCGACCTGCTGTAGTCGGTCCCGTTCGTCGCGGGCGACCTTCGCCTGATCGGTCAGCGATTGGGCGGTGTTGCGCGCCGAGATTGCGTCATCGTAGACCGATCGGTTGTACTCGAGTAGCTTGTCCATGGTGCCCAGCCGGGACAGGAGCTCATCGGCGTTGGCCGCGGAACCGGAGAAGAACAGTTGCAGTGCTGAATCGTCTCCACCGTTGCGGTACAGCTGTGCCGCAACTTGACCGGCCCTTCGCGCAGAGGTTTCGGCAATCGCTGATTGTTCGTCGGCCTGCGCCTGCAGGCTCTCGGCTTCCGTGATCGCAGCGAAGTATTCCTGTTGTGCTGCGTAGAACTCGTCGGAGGCTGTATCGGCGGCCGCCTGAGTCTCAGCGACCTTCTGCGTCAAGGACTGGATCAGCCCTTCGATCCGGGTGATCTCGGCAGCCTTGGCAGCTTCGTTGTTCTTGGCGCGTTGGACATCGTCCCAGCTCGGGTACGACGCAGCGTACGCGGCTGAGACGCCGGAGCCGATACCGAAGGCAGCGAATGCAGCGACGCCGAGGGCGCCGAGTCCGAAAGCGCCACGTCGAGTAATACTCAGCTTCCAGAATGAGTCGCGTTCGGCGGGCGTGGGTGCACACCCGCATTCTTCAGCCGCCTCCGTAGCAGCCGCGGAGACGCTTCGTCCGTTCACTGTGCCCTCTCCTCGAGCTCGGCTTCGTGGATTCTGCTGCCAGGGGCGCATAGATTGGCGATGCTCGCGTTGCCCGCTGTCTGGTCTATCGTCCGTTCGTGGGGGCCGAAGTCGCGCCGACTCGCCCGTGATCTCTGATCTGTGCCCCATATCTGACGCACCGGGCTTGAGTTCGACTGCTCTGACACGAAGCTCACTCTTTCGGGTCCGTGTGGGCGTCGGCGCTCAACCCGTTGCGTTTCTTCTTCTTTACTTGCCGTACGACAACGGTGGCGGTGATCACCGCGGCACCTATGACAGCAACGGCGATGATGAGCGGGATCGCGATCGAAGCCACCTCGTTATCGCCTGCGGATACCACCGGGGCAGGGGTGTCCGCTGCTGGCGGTTCGGTGGTTGGCGCGGCGGAGGGCGACGCCTTTGCCGGTTGGATCCGTGATTGTTCGTTCCCGCATGCTGGTTTGTCCCATCCCAGCCCTGGCTCGATGCCGGTGGGAGCGTACGTGAACGTGAAGCTCTCGGATATGGGGTGACCGTCGCTGGAGACGGCGTTCCACAGCACGGTGTAGACGCCCGGTTCTCCGAGTGCGACCGGGGTGGTGAGGATATTGCGGTCGATGGTGGAGCAGCTGGATTCATAGAAGAGGCCGTCGGGCCCTTGCACTTGGGCGAAGCTGGCCTGGCTGAAGTCAATGAGTTCCCCGCTGAACGTGAGAGCGACGTCGTCAAGTTGGGCGACGGTTTCGTCTGCCCCGGGCACCGTGTCCAGGAGGTTGTCGTGCGCGAGAGCTGCGGGGGCAGGTGCGGCCACGATTCCCAGTGTGATGAGGGCTAGAAGTGTGCTGGCGAGCCAGCGAGTGCGGTGGGTGGAGGTCACAGGTGCGGGTCCTTTCGTACGGCGGGCGCGGGGGTGCTACCGGTAGGTCGGTTGTTGCTTTTCGTGTGGAGGACGGAGATGCCGGTGAGGATTGCGAGCGTTCCCGCGATCATCAAGGTGGCGCCTCCGGCGAGGGCCTGGTCCTGGAGGGGGGTGGGTCCCCATGTCCGCCCCATGGCGCCAAACCACTCCGCGACGATGAGGTCGGCGCGGGTGATCGTGGCGATGCCGAAGAAGGCGGCCACGCCCGTGAGCGCAATGAGTGAGGCGAAACGCCACCGCCCCTCGGGGGTCGTGGACGCATCTAGGGCGATCGATCGTGCGAAGAGGCACCCGGTGACGAGGAGCTGGCTGATCATCCATTCCGCTCCGAGCTGGTCGTAGAGCGACCATCGGAACAGGTCGGAGTAGTGGATCAACCACAGCGATGTGGCGAAAAGAGACGCCGCGACGACGGGGCGCAGAGTAAACCGTGCCAGCGGGCTGTGGGCGGCCCAGAGAAGCCATTCCCGCGGTCCTCGGCTTCCATCCTCCCGTGGATGGGTGACCAAGGTTGCGAGGGTGACGGGCGCCGCGAAGACAAGGAGCAGGGGGATTGCGAGACTGAGGAGAGCGAAGGAGAGGAATCGCAGACTGATGAGCGCGTCGTCGTAGGCGGCGAGCGGTCCACTGGTCGTCCACAGAAGCACCCCCATCCCCGCAATCCAGCTGATCGTCCGCCTGGCTGGCCACGGATACCCGCGGCGCCGTGCGCGTTGGACGCCGACGAGGTAGAAGAAGATTCCGAAACCCGCGACGAGCACCCAGAGGAGGTCGGGGCTCCACGCCGTGAACCATCTCTGCAGGGTGAGTGCGACCGGGACAGGTGCGTCGGTGAGGATCTCCGCGGCGGTGGTCTGCGGGAGTGTGACCGTATCGGCGGGGGCGGCGGTGCGGGCGAGAGCTGCGGCGGCCCCGCTCGCGATACCCATGAAACCGAGTTCGACGCTCACGATCATCCAGAAGGCGCCACGGCCCTCGTTGGCCTTTGCGATGAGTCGACGGCGGTAGGCGGCACCCAGGATGCCCATGATCAGAAGCGCGCCGATCTTTGTGCAGAGGATGAGGCCGTACGGTGAGGCCAGGTCCTCCCACCGTCCGAGGGCAGTGAGCGTCCGCGCGTATCCCGAGATGGCGACGCCGAGGAACGCGATGAGCGCCACCGTCGAGTACCGGCGGAGCAGGTTCTCGAGTTCGTGCGGAGAGCTAATCGGTCGCACGACGACGAGCAGGATGAGACCCCCGAGCCATATTGCCGCTGAAATGACATGCAGGACGAGGGACATGACCGCGGGATCGTGGTTGGCGAGCTCACCCGAATGGCCCTGGGTGGCCATGGGTATCAGGCTGATGACCGCAAGCACGGTCGTGAACAGCACCGCCCCATAGCTGCGCACAGCGAATGCGAGGACTGTCACGACTGAGGCGAGGATCGCGGTGATAAGCCATGATCGTCCCAGCTCCGTGTCGAGGAGAAAGCGGCCGAGCTGCGCACCGAACTCGGCGCCCAAGCTCACTTGCGGATTGAATGAGGACAGGAAGGTGAGAAAAGCCACCACCCCGCTGGTGATGGTGAGGGTTGCGGCGCCGGCAGAGGCAATATTTAGCGCGACGGTGAAGGGTTTCCCCCCCGAGGGGAGAGCGAACACCGCCAGCACCAGGGGCCCGAGCATCGCCGCACCGGAAAGATTGACGAACAGCTTCGCGGCTGGGAGTCCCCATCGCACGAGCGCTCCAGGGTCACTGGTGAGTCTCGGTGCAGCTCCTCCACCGATTGCGAGCCCGACCACCACAGCGATGAGTGCGGCGACAACGAGAATCGTTGGTCCAACGATCCGGAGAACGACGGGATTCATGGAGTGGTATCTCCCGTCCCACTGCCAGGAGCGTCCGGGTCTTCCGTCACAGGTGCCGTGCATTCACCGGTCTTGGGGAGCTGCTGGATCGCCCCGGCGAGAGATTCAAGAACCGCGTCCGCCGACAGGGTGGTCGTGTCTACGTACACCTGGGCAGCCGGCTCCCGGCCGTAGGTTGTGAGCCGCAGATTCGGGGTCTCCTCCTCGTCGACGATCCAGTCGACGCCCCCCAAGCTGACACATTGCAGCGTGGTGGGGGCCGGGGGTTCCAACCCGCAGGTGAGGAGCACGCTACTGGGGGTGCCCCATGCTGCGGTGGCCTGAGCGTCCGTCCACACGCGAGCCTGGTCGCCAATCGAGTCCGGTAGTCGCACGGTGACCTCTGCGCACAGCGGGTCATTCGCGTTTGCTGCGGGCTCGAGGTGGACGGTGGGTGCGCAGCTGCTGAGTAGAAGCAGTGCGCACAGTGCCGCGACAGAGGTCAGAATCTTGAGCTTCACAACTTCATCCATCCGTCTTCTTGGGCGTCAGCATCCGCCGGCCGCTGTCGGATCGACATGATGAGCAGCGCTAGTACGGTTCCGATACTGAGTGTCCAGTCGAGCCACGGCATCAGCACGACGGCGAGGGTCGTGCCGGTGCGGAGAGGGACCTCGGTGATCTTCGCCGCGGTCGTGTCCACCGCAACCTGAGCCAACACCTGCCCGTCGCGGCCGATGACTTGACTGGTCCCGGTGGTGGAGACGTTCACGGCAGTTCTCCCTGTTTCGATCGCGCGCATGCGGGCGATGGCCAGCTGTTGGAGGTTCTCGTCGGTGCCTCTGAAGTCCGCGTTGTTGGTTTGAAACACGAACATCTGCGCGCCAGAGGCCGCGCTTTGGTGGATGACGTCGTCGTAGATGACGTCGAAACAGATCGCCAGACCGATGGGCACATCGCCAACGTTCACGAGGGGTGTGTTGGAGCCGGGCGTGTACTCGCGTTGTATCAATCCGATGAGGTCGGGGGCGATCGCTTCGTAAAACCAACGGTCCGGAACGTATTCGCCGAAAGGGACGGGGTTGGCCTTGTCGTGGAGCTGCTGCGGCCCGGCGCTGGTCCACAGCATCGAGGTGTTGAACGTATCGGCTCCACGAGTGGTCGCCGCATTCACCAGTGCCGGAGCACCAGCACCCTGCACGAGTCGATCAAGGCGGCCTGCGACGGCGACATCGCGCAGGGGATCTGCGTCAACGGCCCCTTCTGGCCAGACGAGAAGGTCCATCTCACGGTCCAGAAGAGGAGCGGTCGCTTCTTCCTGCGCGCGCATGATGTCACCTGTTGTCCTGGTGTCGAAGTAGCCGCTAGGGCCGTTGCCCTGCACCCATCCGACGCGCATCATTCCCGCTTGCTCGGTGGGGAACAGAGGGACGACTGTCGCGGCAACGACGATGACCGCCGCTGCTGCTGCTGGCTCCCATCGGCGGAGGATGAGGGCCTCCACGACGCTCGCGCAGACGAGAACCGTCAGGAAGGACAGCCCGGTGGTCCCCACCCATGAAGCGGCCTCCGCGAGCGGGCTCTCGGCGAGGCTGAAACCGACGCGCGCCCACGGGAAACCGGTGTACGGCGTACTCCCCATCAGCGTTTCTCGCAGCACCCACACCCCGGCGACGAGCACGGGAGTGATCGCGCGATACCCGTGTCGCGCCCGGGTGGTGGCGACACGATAGGCGAGTGCGATCAGCGCGCCGCCGGCACCGAACAGCAGGGATTCCAAGCCAGCCAGCGCGACCCACGGGATGGGGCCCAGAAACCGTGACACCCATACCAAGTGGGTGAAGTAGAAGGCCGCGCCGTAGACGAGGGAGATCAGGAACGCCCTGGGGAGAGAACGTCCGCGGAGCGTCCACAGCCCGATGGTTACGCTCACGAACGTTGCAGGCCACCACCCGTATGCGGGGTAGGCAAGATCCAGCATTCCTCCTGCGATGGCGGACGCGACAATCGCTACGGGGAAGGGCACCGCGGCTGGCAGGCGCGCGTTGTGCTTTCTGGGGTTGCCGCGCCTTGTTCGGCCGGAGAGGGCGTTTCTCACTAACGGGTCAGCGGTCACGGTCATGAGAGCTCAGTTTTTTGAGGTAGGCGTTGTACGTGTCGAGGTCGGTGTTCCCGTGCACGTCGGCGTACCGGTCGTCCGCGGCAGCACGAGCGGTGTCGCTGCGGAACCAACGATGCATCACGTAGATCAGCATCAGCACGGTCGGGGCTTCACCGTAGGACCATGCCAGAGCGCCGGCTAGCTGCTGGTCGGCGAGGGGATCGATGCCCAGCGCCTCTGTGGGGGCGACGAATGAGCCGACCAGGATCGTACTGGCCATCATGAGGAACACCCCGAAGAACGCGTGCAGCGCGGCTTCAGCAAACACGTCCAGTGCACGCGCACCATGACCCAACCTGACCGGCAGAGGATCGGAGGACAAGATGGGGATGGTGAACAGCATGCCGGCGAGGAGGAATCCGACCTCGAGCGCGACGTGACCTCCGGGCGCGGTGAGGATGACATCGGCAGCACCCGCAAGGTAGATGCCGTAGAACGCGAACAGGTAGAGCGGGACAGCGGCCCACGGGCTGAGTACCCATCTCGCGGCCGGGCTTCGAAGAGCACTGTGGGCTGCTGTGAGGACTACCCGTCCCGCTCCGTGATGCGGTGTTGCTCGCAGAAGAAGGGTTCCGGGTGAGCCGAGGACCAGTAGCGGCGGCACCATCATCATCAGAGTGAGCTGCTGGAACATGAAAACGGACACCAGCGCCTGGCCGTAGGTTTCAACGCCCAGACCGGTGACCGCCGCGAGGAGAATGCACCCGAGCAGGAAGCTGACCGTCCGCCACACGGGCCAACGACGCCCGTGCGTCCACAATCGGATCGCTCCGACGAGATACAGCGCAGCGAGGATCCCCGCGACGATGGGTAGCACCGGAAGCGGAATGTCGGCCGGTGCGAGGAATGTCTGCAGAGACGGGGGACTGCTGGGGATCTCGTTGCTCACGCGCATGGTCGTGACACGAAGCTCTCGCCGCTCACTTCCGGATCACCTTGATCGTCGCCCCCGCTGCCAGGAACACCACGGCCGCGATGGGCTGTGCTGTGGTCCACACAACTCCGGAGAAGGGGAATGGCATCACCGGATTCCAGAGCACGGCGATCGCGAGGAAGACCGGGATCCACCACCAGTGGCGTGCCTGCAGCGCAAACCACGCGACGATCAGCCCGAAAATTGAGGCGATGGAGAGGACGAGGGGTGCCCAATTCGCCTGGAAGAGCGCCGGGGCAAGGAACAGGATCGCGGCGGCGACGAGGCTGGGGGCGAGGGCGTTCCGCTGGTAAGTGGAGGGGACGCGTTCTTTGGGACTCATGGGTGAACCGTTTCTTCGGCGGGTACAGGGTCGACGGGATCGGGATCGGGATCGGGGTCTGGCCGGCGACGGCTTGTGCGCAGACCCGCGACGATGAGGAATACGGCACCGATGCCGAGAGCGACATCGGCGAGGTTGCCGATGAACAGGTTTCCGTAGGCGAGGAAGTCGGTGACGTGCCCGATCCCGAACGCGGGCGGCGAGAATAAGCGGTCGATGAGGTTTCCGATCGCACCGCCCACGATGAAACCGAAACCAACCGCCGACCACACGTTCCGGGCTCGGGTGGCGGCACCGATGAGGACTGCGGTGACAGCGACCCCGATGACGGTGATGACCCATGTGGAGCCTTCCCCGAGCGAGAAGATCGCCCCGGGGTTGAAGGCCAGTTGAAGACCGAGCCAGTCACCGATCAGCGGTATACGCGCATCTTGCCGCAACGTGTTCAGAGCAAGAGTCTTGGTGCCTTGATCGATCAGGATGACGATGGCGGCGACGATGAGCATCACGGCCGACCGGCGGACTCGATCACGCATCGGCGTCTTTCTCCGTAGCTGCGGCATCCTTGGCGGCCTGTGCGCGGTCGCGCTGGTGACGCCGGCGCCCGGCCATAACTACTCCCACGACGCCGATCCCCAGAATCAGTGCCAGACCCGAGAGGAAGAACAGGGGTAGCAGTTCGAAAGCACCGCCGCCGGATGCCGTGCCACCGTATGTTTGCGCGGGTCGGGCCGGTTCCGGCTCCTCGGTTGGGGAGGTTTCAGGGGTGGGGCTTGTGGTCGCAGTGCTGGGTTCCGTGTCCGTCGCGGGCGTGACGGTGTACACATACTCTCCGCTGATCGGGTGTCCGTCGGCGGAGACGGTCTTCCAGCGGACGGTGAAGATGCCGGTTGCGGCGTCGGGGGAGAGATGTTGGGTGATCGAGTCACCGCTCACCGTTGGCGGGTCGACGGCGACGTTTGCTCCGCTGTCATCGATAACCTCGACGACCGTTGCGTCGTCACCACCGGTGAGGGTCCCGGTGAACATCAGAGAGATCTCGTCGGGGGAGCCGTTGATGGTCGAGTCGGCGGTGGGGTACGACGAAACGAAGTCGTCATGAGCGGCGGCCGGAGATGCAGTCCCAAGTACGACGGATGCCGACAACAACAGGGTGGTGAGGACGGCAGTGGTGCGTGCCGAGAGGCGTTTATGCATGGGTGTCGTGCTCTCCGGGGTGGGATTCGGGTTCGATCTGGAAGGTGGAGTGTTCGATGCTCACGGCGAAATGTTCGCTGACGCATTGCTGAAGTGATGTCAGCAGTGCGGCGGAAGCTTCCATCGTGACGGTGTCATCGACCACGACGTGGGCGGTGAGCGTGGGGAGGTCGGTCGAGACCTGGGTCGCGTGGAGGTCGTGCACAGCGACCACGTGCGGAAGGGCAAGGATGTGGCGGCGGACGTCCTCGAGGTCGAGGCCGGCGGGTGTGGACTCCATCAACACCCGGCCGGATGCTCGCAACAGGATGAGGGTGCGGGGAATGATGAGCAGCGCGATCAAGACGCCCGCGACGGCGTCCGCCTGATACCAACCGAAAACGGCGATGAGGATGGCGCTGGCGATGACGCCGACGGAACCGAGGGCATCATTGACGACCTCGAGGAACGCGGCGCGCATGTTGAGATTGCGTCCGCGGCCGCTGAACAATACGAGCATGGAGGCGATGTTGGCGACGAGACCGACGATGCCGAAGAACAGCAGACTTCCCGAAGCGATCTCAGGGGGCTCGAACAGCCGCCGTACGCCTTCCACGAGCGCGAAGATGCCCACTCCGAGCAGCAGAGCTGCTTGAGCGAGCGCACCGAGCACCTCCGTGCGTTGAAGACCGAAGGTGTATTTGGGAGTCGGGGGACGGTTCATCAGATGCGCAGCGGTGACGGCCATCGCCAACCCGATGACATCGGTGAGCATGTGTGCAGCATCAACGAGCAGTGCGAGGCTACCTGTGATGATCGCGCCGATCACTTCGACGATGAAGACCGAGGAGGTGATCGCGAACGCGATGACCAGGCGATTGCGGGGAGTGGCGTCACCAATACCGTGACTGTGCCCTGTTTCTGTCATGGTGCTCCTTTACGGCCGTCCAACGATGAGCCGGGCGACGGTCGCCGCATCGCGACTCGCCCCAGCGAGGGTGTCAGCGTCCGCGCGGGAGTATCGCGGCATGCCAACAGTGAACAGTCCGGGGATGCGTGCACTGACGTGCAATGGCTGCCCGGGCGGCTCCGAATCTGGCAGCCATGTGTCTGCCGGCCTGTATCCGGTCGCAAGGACCACGGAATACGGCTTCATGGACGCCCCATCGGCGAACATCACGGTGTCTCCGCGAATCTCCGTTACGGCGGCGGCATGAGTGACGTCTGTCGAATCTACGCGGGGGCGTGCCTCGGACATCGGACCCTTACGCCGCAGCCTTGACCAGATGGGCCGCTCTGATACTCGTGAGGGTGCCGCTCGAGTGGAGAGGGTGACGTCGTGGGAGGACGCGAGTTCCTCAGCAATCTCCACTCCGCTGTATCCGCCGCCAACAACCAACACGGGGCCGGGGGGTACCTGCGCGGGGTAGAGGTACTGGCTGGAATGCAACACAACACCGGGTACTGCCAGTTCCTGGCGCCACCCCGGTATGCGCGGCACGGCGGCAGCTCCCGTTGCACAGACCACATTTCGGGTTTGCACCTCCCCGGCAGAGGTCGACAGATGCAGCGTGGATCCGTCGCCCAACCGGTTGACTCCAAGAGCTCGGGTGCTCCACACGGTTTTCACACCGGGGGCTTTCTCCACCGAAGACAGGTAGTCGGACATCTCATCCGCACTCGGATGACGATCTTCATCGCCCGGGAAAGGGAACCCGCGGACGACACTGTGGCGTGCCGCACTGCGTAGTTTCATCGACTGCCGCCGCGTGACCCAGCTTCGTCGACCGGGGGGTGCAGAATCGATGATCACGAAGTCTTTCTGTGGCTCAAACCCGGAGGACCTGAGCGCGGCGGCTGTCGCCAATCCGGAGTGCCCGGCGCCAACGATGATGACGCGACGGTGCGATAGCGAATGCGCCATCATTCAGCACCGTTCACCGCGGCTTCAATGCTGTCCTCCAGATCGGTCCACGTCTCCAGTACGACAGGCTCCCCATCGATGAAGAACGAGGGGGTACTGCTGACACCGAGCTGCTCACCCTCGTCGAGATCAAATTGAACCCGTTCTGCTGTCGCAGGATCAGCGACAGCCTCATCGAACGCGGCCATGTCCAATCCGAGTTCCTCCGCAAACCCCCGGAACAGGTCCGCACGAGACTCTTGAGCCTCACCCCATTGAGGCTGCGTCTCGAACAGGCGGTGATACATGTCTTCCAGGCGGCCCTGCTGCGCCGCGGCTTCGGCAGCGATCGCGGCGTTCTTCGAGTTGAGGTGACCCGGCAGCGGGAAGTAGCGGATCACGTAAGTGATCTCGCCATCGAACTTGCCGCGGAGATCCTCGACGAGGGGATAGAAAGCACCGCACGCCTCGCACTCGAAATCGAGGAACTCGACAACCGTCACCGCCCCTTCCCCTCCGTCATCGAGGACATGCGAGTTCTCACGGACGACCTGTGGACCATCAGCGGTCCCCGTCTCGGGTGCGGCAGCTTGATTCTGATTGATCAGGACGAAGACCAGCGCGACGACCAGCAACACCACGGCAAAAGCCACGGTGACAAGTACCGCTTTCACGGAAGATTTCATAGACACTCCAAACACACACAACGAACGAGGACGACCAGTGGAGCGCCATCGAAAAGATGGCGCCGCCAGGGTCAGGTCCGCGACAGAGAAAGCTGTGTGAGAGAAGGAGGCAACGCGAACAGGCACCCCGTCATGGCCGCCAGTGATGGTGCGCGCGGCAAACGTTCGCGAATACGAGAAGAGGGGACGTGACGGCGGAAGGTCCGCGTGACGATGAGCACCAAGAAGCAGCAGATGATACCCAAGAGGCACCCGGCAACACCGATCATGATGTCGTTTGCTGTGTCCCCGGTCACGACCTGTTCGGCGGTCGCGCCGACATCGCTTTCACCCGTAACCGCCGAGACATGGCCGACAGAAGGCGTCCCTAGCGACGACGAAGATGTCGTGCTCAGATACGGAGTCGCATCCGTCGCGTCACGGTGGCCGCCCTGCCATGCTCCGACAACGAGAAGAAGCGCCAGTCCGAGGGCTGTAATGATCTTCGTTATCAGGAAATCGTCGGCGCGGCTGGTGCAGTTGCGAGTGCGACCGTAGACGACCATGACCTCAGGATGCTACCAGCCCCACCAATCAAGATTCCTTGCGAACTCGTGAGCCACGCGCTGGTTCTACCGGCGAAACGAGGAAGTCTTGGGACGTCCGCTGAGCCAGCCCATCGCCCATTCAACTGGGCCAGTTCCGGCGAAGCGCCACCACAGCCAACCCACCACGATCATGCCCGGAACGATCACCAGCCAGCCCAAGTAGAAGTTCTCTGCAGAGCGGCCATACGCGTTACTCCAGAGCGCGATGAGGCCGCCATGCAGCAAGTACAGGGACAACGCCACCCGACCGCACGCGCACAGGGGAACAAAAGGGGTCTGCTGCTCGGCGCGCAGCTCGTCGGCACCCGCGGTGCGGAGATCTCCAAGCGCGTCGACACCTACGCCACGGCTCTGCACCACGGCAAGACCGTCGCAACGATGAGTGACCTCGACCTCTCCTGCACGCCCCCGCTCGGCTCCCCATGGGACGCCGTGCAGCTCGCAACGCAGGCATGGGAGCGCCAAACTCGGACGAGCACTTTGGTGTAAGTAACCCCTGGGATCGGCTACCTCAGCCCAAGTCGTTGCTGCGATCCGAACCCGGGAAAGATTGTGACCGTTCGGGGCGGCCTAGCGGGGCAGCGCAGTGAGTCCGCTCTGATCGAAGACCAAGATGTCGCCGCCGTTCGTGATGGTGATCGCTTGTGCGGAGCCGTGGGTTGTGCCGGCGGGAACCCACTCCGCGCCTGATGCGGGTCTGACCCAGATCTGTCCGCCGTTGCCGACACCGACGAGGCGCTTGCTATCGGGTGAAGCGGCGAGGAGGTAGAGCAGCGGTGCATCGTTCACGGTGGTGAACGTGGCGCCCTCATCCGCGCTGACTTGCAGCCCGTCGGGTGTGGCGGCGAACAGTTGCCCTGCGGCGTCGATGGCGAGGTTGACCGCGACGACTTCCCCGGCGGGCGACCATGTCTGTCCGGTGTCGTCGCTGCGGAGCAGTTCGATGGAGTCTGACGCAAGCCCGTACAGGCTCTCGTCCGGGCCGGCGGCGAGAGCGTGGAAGTCCTTCTCTCCGGTGAGCGAGACCGGTGACCAGGATCGGGCGCTGTCGTCGCTTCGGATGATTCCGAGGTTGGGGGAACCGAGTTCGGGGGCAGTCGTTCGCCCGGGGTGTCCAGACGCGATGAGGGTATCCCCGATGGCGGTGAGGCCCATCGCGTCAAAGTCGGTGTTCTGGACGCGGTCGCCAATTTCGCCGTCAAGCGTGGCCGTGTAGATCCCGTCGTGGGCGCCCAGTAGGTAGCCGTCTCCTGAGGGGTCAGGCACGATCGCGTGGACGTGTTCGATGGTGGTGGCGTGGTCGTGTCCGGTGGTCGGCTCGGCAGGTGCTGTGCACCCGGCGAGCACGATGCTGGCCGCGATTGTCGTAGCGATCGTGAGTGCTCCGCGACGTCGCAGGCGGGAAGTAGGCAGGGTGAAGTTCTTGAGGGTTCGCATGATGGTGTCCGCAAACAGATCTATGGGTGGGGTGCGGGAGTCCCGCACCCCACCCGTGGATCACGGAGTTGCGAGGATCTCCTTCATGGTGGCGATCTCTTCCGTTTGCGTGTCGATGATGGTCTCGGCCAGTGCGACGGCGTCGCTGTTCTGACCGTTGTCGACTTCGTCTTGCGCCATGTCGACGGCACCCTCGTGGTGCTGGATCATCTGCTCGAGGAACAGACGCCCCGCATCGGGACCGGCGGCATCTTCGAGGGCCTGCATGTCCTCTTCGGACATCATGCCGCTGCCGTGATCCATGCCCTCCATGCTGTCCATCTCCGCGCCCCAGTCTTCGAGCCACTGGTCCATCTGCTGGATCTCGGGCTCCTGAGCGGCTTTGATTTCTTCGGCGAGAGAGACGACGCGCTCGTCAACGCCGTCCTTGCTGAGGAGGACGTCGGACATCTCGATGGCCTGTGCGTGGTGTTCCTTCATCATGCTGGCGAACATGATGTCGGCGTCATTCGCATCTGCTGTCTCTGCGGGCGCGGACGAGCTGCCGCCGTGGTCCATGCCTTCCATGCCGTTGTCGGATCCGGTGGTTCCCGCGCAGCCGGCGAGGGCGAGCAGTGCGGTGAGGGTGAGTGCGGCGATCGCCGCGGGTCGAATCTTCATGAGGGTTCTCCAAGGGTCAGTGATGGGGCCCGGCGGCTGCCGGTGCCCGAGGGTGCGTTGCCCGCCAGAGCGGGCTAGCGCGTGATCACGTGCGACTGATGCAGAGAACCGTGAGAGATGGAGGCGGGGGAAGGGCGTGAGCGCGGGCGGGCCCGCGTGTTGTCGCGGGCGCGCGGGTCGCAACCAAGAGGGTGTGCCGCCAGCCGAGCCCGATCCGCCTGAGAAGGATGGTGGCCACCAGGAGCGCGAGGACGCACGCCATCCACGTCATCGAATCTCCGGCCCCACACGTCGCGCATCCCGCCTCCTGTGTCGGCGCGGCTGGCACGAGGGCGGTCGCGGAGGCGTCGGGGTGATGGGCGGATACTTCGGCCTGAGTGCTGACGGTGACGGTGTCATGGTGACCGGCGGCCGTCGCATGCGAGTTGAAGGAGTGCATCGCCAGTAGGCCGGCGATAATGCCCACGGCGATCGCGAGGACGGCCAGGACGGTGTGGGTGAGCGTGCGCGGTCCGCGCACCTGTTGTGCGACCTTGATCAGCGACATACTCACCTCCCGTTCGCCCCAGCCTACGTCCGTCGACCTAACTGTTTCTCGCTACTTACCGGCCACGGCGTCCGGGCGCAGATCCAGTCGGCGCAGCAGCTGCGCGTTGAGCGCGACGACGATGGTTGACAGGGACATCAGCAGCGCGCCCACGGACATCGGGAGCACGAACCCGATCGGGGCGAGCACTCCGGCGGCGAGGGGGACGGAGAGCAGGTTGTAGCCGGCGGCCCACCAGAGGTTCTGCTTCATCTTCCGGTAGCTGGCCCGCGACAGTTCGATCACCGAGAGCACCGACCGGGGGTCGTCGCTGGCGAGGATGACGCCCGCGGACGCGATCGCAACATCCGTCCCGGCGCCGATGGCGATGCCGACGTCGGCCTGCGCGAGCGCGGGGGCGTCGTTGACACCGTCTCCGACCATCGCGACCTTGCGCCCTTCGCCTTGCAGCTCTTTCACCTTCGAGGCCTTGTCTTCGGGTCGGACCCCGGCGAAGTACCGGTCGATGCCGAGCTCGCCCGCGACGGAGGCTGCGACCGCGTCGGCGTCACCGGTGATCATGACCACCTGCACGCCACGCTCGTGGAGGGCCTCGACGGCGTGACGCGACTCCGAGCGGATCTCATCCGCCAAGCGCAGGGCACCCGCGACCTGTCCGTCGACGAGCACGTGGAGGATGATCGCACCCTCACGGCGCCACTCGTCGGCGACCGGTAGCTCGGAGGCGTGTTCCTGCTCGAGCATGTACGGGCCACCGACCTGCACCACGCGCCCATCGACACGTGCACGGACCCCGACCGCCGGGGACGATTCGAAATCGGCTGACGAGGGGACCGTGAGGGTCTTCTCTTTCGCCGCGTTGACGATCGCGCGGGCGAGGGGGTGTTCGGAGTCTGCTTCCGCGGCCGCGGCCCAGGCCAGCAGCTGGTCAGGGTCGGTCCCGGAGACGGGGTCGATCGCGGTCACGGCGGGGGTGCCCTTGGTGAGCGTGCCGGTCTTGTCGAACAGGACGGTGTCGACGGTGCGCATGCTCTCCAGCGCGAGACGGTCCTTGATCAGCACGCCTCCGCGAGCGGCACGCTCGGTGGCGATCGACACGACGAGCGGGATCGCCAGACCGAGCGCGTGCGGGCAGGCGATCACCAGCACGGTGATCGTGCGGATCACGGCGGCGTCGGGCATGCCGACGATCGTCCAGACGATGGCGGTGATCGCGGCGGCGCCGAGCGCGAACCAGAACAGCCACCCGGCGGCCTTGTCTGCGAGCCGCTGCGCGCGCGAGGATGAATTCTGCGCTTCGGTCACCAGCTTTTGGATCCCCGCGAGAGCGGTGTCGTCGCCGATCGCGGTGATCTCGACCCGCACCCCGGAATCGGTGGCGACGGTGCCGGCGATGACCTGGTCGCCGTCGCTGCGGCGCACGGGCCGGGACTCGCCGGTGATCATCGACTCGTCCATGCTGGCCGAGCCCTGCACGATCCGCCCGTCAGCGGGCACCCGCCCGCCTGGGCGCACCACCACCACGTCACCCACCAGCAGATCGGACGGGGCGACCGTCACGGTCGTGTCGCCTTCGATCTTTTCCGCCTCGTCGGGCAGCAGTGCAGCGAGGGAATCCAGTGCTGAGGTGGTCTGTGCGAGGGAGCGCATCTCGATCCAGTGGCCGAGCAGCATGATCACGATCAGCAGCGCCAGCTCCCACCAGAAGTCCAGCTCATGATGGAGGAGGCCGAGGCTCGCGCCCCAGGATGCGAGGAACGCGACCGTGATCGCGAGGGCGATCAGGAGCATCATTCCGGGCTTGCGGGCACGAAGTTCACTCACCGCGCCGGTGAGGAACGGGGCCCCACCCCAGATGTACATGACCGTCCCGAGAACCGGGGACACCCACCCAACCCAGGCGGCTTCCGGCAACGGGTACCCGAGCAGCATCGAGAACATCCCCGAGAACCCGACAACCGGGACCGCAAGGACCAGCATGATCCAGAACAACCGCCGGAACTGGCCCACGTGATCGCCGTGGCCCGCGTGACCTTGAGGAGCGCCGTGGTCGTGGCTCATCGCCGCGTGGTCATGCTGCGCCGTCGGCGCGGTGCCGGGATTCTCGTGTGCGATGTGATGGGTGTGCTCGTCGTGCTGGCTCATCAGAACTCCTTGTTCGATGCGCCCGGGGTCGAGCCGGGTGCGGACGGATAAGTGAATCAGGCCTGGCTGGTCGCGAGGCTGTAACCGGCCTCTTCGACCGCAGCCCTCACGGCAGCGGGATCGACAGGGGCTGCGCTGTGGATCGTCACGCGGGACGAGCCGCCGGCGTTCAGGTCGACAGCGACGAACGCGACACCGTCAAGCGCGCTCAGTTCCTCACTGACGCTCGACACACAGTGCGAGCACGTCATTCCCGTGACCAGTACCTCTTCCGAGACCGGGGCCGCCACAGGAGCGGATGCCTCGATGTTCGATGGGGCTGCGCAGCATGCGCAACCAGCGTTTGCGTCCTTCAGTCCGAGTTCGATGCGGTCAGTCATAGTGAATTTCTCCAGATCGTTAGACGTGTGGTTATGAACGGACCAGGCGAGCGATGGCGTCGTTAGCTTCGCGGACCTTCTCCGCCGCAACCTCGCCACCCTCAGCGCTTGCCTGAGCGACGCAATGGCTCAGATGGTCACCCAGGAGCGACAAGGCCACCGTTTCGAGCGCCTTCGTGGCCGCAGCGACCTGCGTCAGGATGTCGATGCAGTACTTGTCCTCATCGACCATCCGCGAGATACCTCGCACCTGACCCTCAACCCGACTCAATCGCTTGCGCAGATCCGCCTTGTTGTCGGTGTAACCGTTCATACCCACAACATACCCCCTGGGGGTATGTAACTCAACAGGCACCGGCCTATTCCCGAACGACAGCCTCCGGCTGCAGTTTCGCGGGACGATCGCTATCGAGCGCCCGGCGGCATGCGGCGTCGTCCACCACAGCAGGATCGCGCACCTCACGACTGGTTGACGCGGCGACGAACAGAACGCCATAACATTCGATCGAATTGATAACCAGTCAGCGGTCACTGTATAGTTCAGTGCATGCTGACCATTGCTTCCCGTCTTGATGTGATGAACCGACTCGGCCGGGCCATGGCTGATCCGACCCGTTCCCGGATCTTAATGACGTTGCTCGACGGACCGAGCTATCCCGCTGTGCTCTCGCGCGAACTGGAGCTGACGCGCTCGAACGTGTCGAACCACCTCACCTGCCTGCGCGATTGCGGCATCGTCGTTGCCGAGCCGGAGGGCCGTCAGACCCGATACGAAATCGCCGACCCGCACCTAGCTGCTGCCCTCGTCGCACTGGTGGACGTGACGCTGGCTGTCGACGTGCACGCCCCGTGCGTGGACTCGGCGTGCACGGTGGCGGGCTGCTGCGGAGCGGGGGCTGGCGCGTGAGCGAGGCGTGTGGTTGCGAGCATGAGCCTGCCGCCACGGCGGGAGAGGAACACGAAGAGGCTGAGCGGCCCTGGTGGAAAGACCGCGGGATCATGGTGCCGATCTTCTCGGGTGTCGCGTTCCTGGGGGGTCTGATCCTCGAGTGGTCCGGCTTAGAGATCCCGGCGTTGGTGCTGTTCTGGGTCGGACTACTGCTGGGCGCGTCGACGTTCACGCCGGGCGCGATCCGGAAACTATTCAAGGGCAAGCTCGGCATCGGGTTGCTGATGACGATCAGCGCGATCGGCGCAGTCATCCTCGGGTACGTGGAGGAGGCTGCAGCTCTGGCGTTCTTGTACTCGATCGCTGAGGCGCTCGAGGACAAGGCGATGGACCGCGCCCGCGGCGGGCTAAGGGCACTGCTGAAGCTCGTGCCGGAGACAGCGACGGTGCTGCAGGGCGGTGTCTCCGCGCAGGTACCGGCGAGAGAGTTGACGGTTGGCCAGGTCATGGTGGTCCGCCCGGGTGAGCGGATCGCGACCGATGGGATCGTCCGATCCGGGCGCTCCAGCCTGGACACATCGGCGATCACCGGGGAGTCGATCCCGGTCGAGGTCGAGCCTGGCGATGTTGTGTCGGCCGGTGCGATCAACAGTGCCGGCGCGCTGGAGGTTGAGGCGACGGCTGCGGGCACCGATAACTCGCTCACGACGATCGTGGAGCTGGTCGAGAAAGCGCAGACCGACAAGGGCGAGCGTGCCCGTCTGGCGGACAGGATCGCCCGCCCACTGGTGCCCGGCGTTCTGATCCTCGCGGCGCTCGTCGCGATCATCGGTTCGCTGCTGGGTGACCCGGAGGTGTGGATCACCCGCGCGCTCGTCGTGCTGGTCGCGGCGTCTCCGTGTGCGCTGGCGATCTCGGTCCCGCTGACGGTCGTCGCTGCGATCGGCGCCGCGAGCAAGTTCGGTGTGATCATCAAGTCCGGCGCCGTTTTCGAGCGCTTCGGTACGGTCCGGCACGTCGCCGTCGACAAGACCGGAACCCTTACCCGCAACGAACCCGTGGTCACCGCCGTACTCACCGCGAACGGTGTAACCGAGGTCCAGGCGTTGGCGTGGGCGGCTGCGCTGGAGCAGCACAGCACACATCCTCTTGCCTCAGCGATCACCGCCGCAGCTCCGGGGACACCGGCAGCTGCAGATGTGACCGAGCAGGCCGGCCACGGTATTGACGGCACCGTCGACGGATCGAGAATCACCGTCGGCAGTCCCCGCTGGCTGGACGCCGGCGACCTCGTTGAGCGGGTCGCAACGCTGGAAGAGCAGGGCATGACCGTCGTCATCGTGCACCGAGACGGGTCACCGGTCGCCGCGATCGGCGTCCGCGACGAGCTGCGCCCTGAAGTCCCCCAGGTAGTCCGGACACTCACCGGCCAGGGCGTCGGGGTGACGATGCTCACCGGCGACAACGCCCGGACCGCTCGTGCCCTGGCTGCGCAGGCCGGGATCAGCGATGTGCGCGCGGAGCTGCGCCCGGAGGACAAGGCGACCGCGATCGGGGAACTGTCGAAGGCGGGACCGGTCGCGATGATCGGCGATGGCATCAACGATGCCCCCGCCCTCGCGGGCGCAGACGTCGGCATCGCGATGGGCGCGACCGGCTCCGACGCAGCGATCGAATCCGCGGACGTGGCCTTCACCGGCCATGATCTACGCCTCATCCCGCGGGCGTTCGATCACGCCCGGCGCGGTCGACGGATCATCAACCAGAACATCATCCTGTCGCTGCTGATCATCACCGCCCTGCTCCCGCTCGCGCTCTTCGGCGTCCTGGGGCTCGCGGCTGTCGTCCTGGTCCACGAGGTCGCCGAGGTCATCGTGATCCTCAACGGCCTGCGGGCCGCCCGCACCCGCACGCCACGACTGGGACGCTGATGCTCGCCACCATTGGATCAGCGATCGGCCTGTTCGCGGCAACCAACATCGACGACATCGTCGTGCTCACCGTGCTTTTCCTCGCCTCCAGCCGAGGGAAACCCCGGCCGTGGCAGATCGTCGCAGGCCAGTACCTCGGGTTCATCACCCTCGTCGTCATCAGCGTGATCGCCGCGCTCGGCCTCACCATCGTCCCGGACGAATGGGTCGGCTTCCTTGGCCTGATCCCGCTCGGCATCGGCATCTGGACGCTCATTCGCGGCCTGCGCCGCAACGGCGATGACGATGACGACGACTCCAAGATCACCGCGGTCGGACTGTGGGGCGTCGCTGGTATCACGATCGCCAACGGGGCGGACAACATCTCCCTCTACACGCCGATCTTCCGCACCAGCACGCCCGGCGACGTCGCGATCATGATCGTCGTGTTCCTCATCCTCGTTGCCGTCTGGTGCGCGGCGGGCCGGCTCATCGGCACTAACAAGGCAGTCACCGAGGGGTTGGAGCGCGTCGAGCACTGGCTTGTACCGGCAGTTTTCATCGGTCTGGGCCTGTTCATCCTGATCGAATCCGGGGTCATCGTCCGTCTGATCGAGGTCCTCGCATGATCCCTTCCGAAACAGAAGCTCACCCGCCCGCTGTGCGCGAGCGGTCGTCGGCGCGGCGGTGGCAGCTCACTGGTGGAGCGCTCCTGATCGCCGTGATTGTCGTGTTGATTGATCAGGGAACGAAGGTGTGGGCTGAAGCGGCCCTCACTGAGCGTGAGCGCGTCCCCCTAATCGGTGACCTGTTGGGTTTGCAGCTCGCCTACAACCCCGGAGCGGCATTCTCCTTCGGGGAAGGCTTCACCTGGGTGTTCGCGCTGCTAGCCGTCGCCGCCACCGTCACAGCAATCGTGTTCGCGTTCCGAGTACAACGCCTGGGATGGGCAATCGTCATCGGCGCGCTCGGAGGAGCTGCCGCCTCACACGCAGGCGACCGCCTTTTCCGCGATCCGGGATTCGCCCGCGGACACGTCGTGGACTTTCTCGCCTACGGAAATTGGTTCATCGGGAACATCGCCGACATCGTGATCTTCGCCGCAGCGGTCACCGGAGCGCTCCTCATGATCCGCGCCGGCGATGAGGCCACAAAGTGAAACCGCTTTGAGAAGCGGGGACAACCCATCAACTCGCCCTCTACATCGGCGCTATTGCTCGGCGCGCAGCTCGTCGGCACCCGCGGTGCGGAAATTTCCAAGCGCATCGACACCTACGCGGCAGCGCTGCACCACAGCATGACGATCGCCGCAATGAGCGACCTCGACCTCTCCTACACGCCCCCGCTCGGCTCCCCCTGGGATGCCGTGCAGGTCGCAACACAGGCATGGGAGCGCGAAGTCCGGACAATCGCCGTGGTGTAGCTCGCCCGTGCGTGCGGCTTCTGAGTGTGGGGACTACGTAGGCGGGCGGTCACGTCGTAAGCGAAGCGCGACCCACAAACCGCATCGTCGACAGATGAACGCACCGTCGTCTCCGAGGGCGTGCAGCTTCCTTCGTGGTAGATGCCGGCCGCAGCACGTGCAGGCGACATCGAGCTCAGTCTCCATAGGCCCTCATTGCCTCTCGGATCTGTTCAACCGTTGGCATCCCGGCCAACCCAGCAGGTGTGCTGTAGATGCGGCAAGCCAACTCACTACTACGATCCGACCCCGGGAAGAGATCGTTTCCGTCCACCGTGATCGTCGGGGAGCCCGCAAATTGAACCCCGGCGGCGTCTTCCTCTGTTCGGATGAGTCGATAACGCAGGCTCAATCCGTCGTGGCCTGTTTCGCTAAGCGCCTCGGCAACACGACGACTGGCCTCAACCCAGCTAGGGCAATCAGCGATATGCAGCAGCTCAATCTCCACGACTCAATCATCCTCGATTCTCTGCTGATGTCGTGACCCATTTGTGGTGGAGGGCTATCACCGAAAACGATCGTTTCTGGCGGGTGCACCGAGGTCGACTGCCGACGGCACGACACGCCGGTCTCGCGCCTGCCGAAACCCCCTGCCGGAACCTGTTGCGCCGAAACGGTCCGCCCGACGTTTTAGGCAGGGTGAGACTGAAATTCGGTTACCGACGTTTCGTGAGACAGCCAGCTGCTCCATGCACGCTGAGCTGAGCCGCGGTGTCTCTGTGTAGCTGGCAGTAGTGCCATCGGGCCGCTTCGCCAAAAGTCTCGGTTCCAGACCCGGTCACGGCCCGTGGGATGACTGCCCGGCAGTGAAAGAGAGTCAGGCCGAGGGCGAGATCACGCCGTGCATGCTTCGAGCAGCACAGCAGTGATGGGGCCAGATGAGGAATTTGCGCGCACCGCGACGCACGGAACGTATCGCGGCCGAGCGTCGCTGCTCGCCTCGTCGTCACTGTTGTCCCATTCGAACACGCGGAGCCGCAGGGTGTTGCAGAGTCGACCGATGAGTACGGCGAGCCCAAAAGGCAGAGCGAGGAGCAGGTCTACTTGAGCGTTGCCGTATGTCGCCGAAAGCTGGCGGATCAGACCAGCGACTTCGGAAGCTATTGCTCCTGCGCGAGCCGGGTCGATGAGGCCACGCTCGTGGAGTCGGATGACCGCGTAGGCATCAAGTTCTTCTCCGTGCTCGGCGAGGTAGCGGTCGAACGCCGCGTCACTTTGCGTGGGGAGAAGATCGACATACACCGCGACAGTTGGACGTGTGCCCTGTGGGGCTGGCTCCTCTGATTTCGTGGCAGTGAACTGGAGCGTTGGCGCTGACGGGACAGCCGCTTCTTCTCCGCTGGCCCAGATTGCATCGCGTTGATCGACGACCTCGAGATGGCCAATCCTTGCCGAAGGCAGGGCGATTCCTAGCGCGAAAGCGATCGACAGGTGTGCGCCACCCGTTATGCGTACTGCCCGAGCGCCTGTCCTGGTGATCGCATCTGGCAACAGTGTGAGGCTGCGACGGAGGTCCTCCAGTCCGGCCGAGTCCGGAAGCGTTTCGTGACTCGACCGGCGTACACGTATGTCGAGCTGGGCGCCAGTACGGTCGTAGACCTGGCCGATGTTTCGAGTCTGAATCGAGAGGTCGAATCGCCCATTGTTTTCCACCAAAGGGCGATGTTGCGCCATGCGATGTGCAACTGCCTTTCCGACGAGTGAAAGCAGTCCCTCCGGGCTTGTACCACTTTGATCTACACCCTTCAGGTCATCCTTCACCCGGCCCAAGAGCCGATCGGGAGCGCTGTAGTCAAGCGACGCAGATGATTCCTTTGCGACGTCGTTGGCGATCAGGAGTTGGAATCGGGCGTCAGACCGATGGAGGTCGATCAGCTTCGGCGCTTCGATGCCTCGAACGATCGGACTGTTCGCGATGTCCTCGGTGATGACAAACACCGCGCCCGACAGGCCATCGCCGATTGCTTCGGCCAGCCTCTCCGCAGTGTCCCCAGGGGGGAGGTCATCCTTGTCCCGCCAGACTGGAATGCCAGCGGCGCGTAGCAGCCAGGCGAGATTCGCCACGATCTCAGCCCCGTCGTTGTGTCGATAGGAAAGAAACAACGGACCGAGTACGTCGACACTCGTGCTCATTTTGATACTCCTGATCGCCTCTGCTCCGGGTATGTGACGAGTATGCAACGGAAGTCCGACGCCCGCGCCGCAATCCGCCCGGACGGCCGCGTGTCGGAGGCCCGGACTATCCTGATGACTACGCAGACCGGACGGAGTCGTCGCATCTGCCCAAGGTCACTGGGAGGCTTCATGGCAGTGCTGGATTCGTTCGACTCGTTGCAGGCTGAGATCGACGCGGACGTGGAGATTGTGCAGCTCGCAAGAGAGCGTCGAGACGTTTTCAAGACCGCTCTCAGCACAGCGCCTGATGTGAAGCTGGTCTGGGGGTCTGGATCTCTGGCCCGGAGCACGCAGCTGCAACCAGTGCACGATGTCGACCTGGTCGTCGAGTTCGACCCCGATCAGCATCCAGAGTGGGGCCAGCCTGGGAAGTCGGCCGAAGATGCAATCGAACGATGCCGCGATCTCGTCCACGAGCTGCTGTCTAGCGAGAGCGGATCACACGCGCAGCTCGTACGGCAGGTCAGCACCGCAAACCGCAATCGAGCAGCAAAATGCTTCATCGACCCGCCCGGATCAGACGATGCGTTCACCGTCGATGTAATGCCGGCCCTACGTCGTTCGGATGGGATACTTATCCCTTTCAAGAGCGAAGAGCGATGGTCTCTGGCTGACCCCGAGTACCTCATCAACGAAGTCGCGGCGCGCCAACGTGAGTGGCCTCAGTTCCGGCCACTGGTGCGGGTACTGAAGTACTGGGCAAGGCAGCACAAACAGGACACCGGTCGGGTGAAATCGCTCGTGATGGAGGTTCTCGCTCTCGAATGTCTTTCTCAAGCGAACCGCCCAGAAGCCCTCAAGAATTTCTTCATCGAGGCCTCGAATCATGATCTCGTGATCGAAGACCCGGCGGAGCTATCTGGCTTGATTCAACCGGATCTCGATACTGCTGGCCTGCGCCGCGCCCTCGAAGACTCGGCTGCGTCAGCGTCTGCAGCGGTGAAAGCGGTCGCGAACAACGATCAACCCACCGCCACGCGACTTTGGCAGAGTATTTTCGGCGAGGCTTTCCCGCTCGTGCTGCCCCCGACCGGTGAACCCGACCCAGGCCCGCGTCCGATCAAGGACTCTCCCCAGGGATGATGCTCGCTACACGCACCTGGTGGGAAGATGACCCGCTCCGACTCGAGCAGGAGAAGATGGATGTGCGAGGCGTCGCACCTCTGCTCCAATGGACACCGGAAGGACCCGGATACTTCGAAGGCCCGTTGCCTCTCTGGCCCTTCGCGAGGCCTGCGCCCGCCGAGATAAGTGATCTGGTCGATCCATTCGTTGTGCGGGTCGAGTACACTCACGCGTTCCCGGCGGCGCCGCCCCAGGTTGTTCCGCTCATTCCGCAGCCAGCTCAGAACCTCCGAGGCTTCACGCAATTTCATGTGCTCCCGAGCGGGCGACTATGCCTGATTCGCGACGCTGATCAGTGGTACCCCTGGTCTCAGACCAGCGAACTGCTGCGGAAGGCTTCCGGGTGGGCAATCGAATTCGCACTCTTGGAGAAGCGAACGATCGCAGAGATGACGACCAGCGGGATCGCGCATGACGATTGCCTAGACTCGATCATCGAGAAGGCCGTCGAGGAGTCTCGTTGACGATCGGAGAAGACTGGCTGGTTCTCCTGCCCTCGGAAGCGCAAGAAGTCATCGAGAACGGGCATGGGTGGGGCAATCTGACGTGTCGGCTTTCTGGTCCCGATCGAGCGGCGCTGGTCGTCGCGCTCTCAAACGAAGGATCAGATCGCGTCCCGGTCATCACCGACCCCGGGCATTTCCTGATGAGTGCCGACTTCCACCCAGCCGGCCACTGGTACTCGGTCACGCAAGAAATCGTGGTCGTGGAGTATTTCCTGACGAGGCAATCCGGCAGCCTGACGTTCGAAGAGTTCAAGCGCATTGTGCCCAGGGCCCTCGAGCCTTCCCCCGGAAAGTGGTCGATCGCCGTAACTTATTGCCCCGAACCCCCGGAGATCGTGGACGGGCAACCGCTACCGGCTTGGTCAGCCTGGATGGTTTCCGAATCCGTCGTGCGTCCGATTGCGCTAGACATCCACAACGGGCAAGAACTCCTCAGTGCGCTTGACGGGTACTGGCCGATCCGGCAGCTCTCGCAGACGCGGGTCTTGCTACTGGGCGCAGGAAGTATCGGTGGCGCCGTTGCGGAGGCACTTGCCAGCTACGGCGTTGGTCAGATCGACGCTGTCGATCCAGATCGGTTCCTGTTCCACAACGTGCCGCGACACGTCCTCACGACCGCTCGCGTGGGCATGAACAAGGTGGATGCACTCGCGCAGACGATTGGAGCCAACTGGCCGGAATGCGGATTCGTTGCGTGGCCAATCGACCTCGTCGTCAACGCCGACGTCGTCCGACCATTGCTCGATGCCGCGGACATAGTCATCTGCACCGTTGACGGCGTGGAGCCGAGACGCGTTGCGAACTACCTTGCCCGCAGAGCTGGGAAGCCGATCGTTCTCGCTTGCGTACTGGGCGACGGGCGATACGGCGAGATCCTCCGGATCCGTCCCCTACCAGAGGTTGGGTGCCTTGAATGCCAGAGACGACGCCTCCAAGAGGCGGGACGCATAGATCTTGAGACCACGCTCGACCGTGGGTACGGCACCGGCACTCGCCACAACCCCATGACCGCCGTCGGCGGTGATCTCCACCTCATCGGTCAACTTGCGGCGAAGATCGCGGTCGCCACCCTACTGCGGCGGCAAGGTGAACTCGATCAGACGCTCGTCGACGACAACCTTGTGATCGCACTACGACCGGCCCCCGAGTATCCCAGCCCGTTCAACGCGACGCGAATGCTCGATCAGACCTGGTATCCCGCTGGGCGACCCTACGATGATTGCCCAGCATGCAGTCCGACGTGACAATCGAGATCGAGGCAGCAGCGATCGAGTTCATCGGACGGACGATCCGAGCAGGCGATCCTCGGTATGAAACGGGCGGAGCGCTATTCGGTCCATCTGACGGCAGTCGCGTCCTGCACGCCGCCGGTCCAGGTCCAAAGGCTCTCCACGGCGCTCGGCTTTTCCGTCGCGATCTCGCGCACACGCAGGAGATTGCGGAGCAGCTATATCGATCTGATGGGTCACATTGGATTGGTGAATGGCACACCCACGTAGACGTTCCACCAGTACCCAGCGAGGTCGACCTCGAAACCTACGTGAGGCACGTCACCGATCCTGACCTGCAATTCGGCCGTTTCGTAGCACTCATCGTTTCACTCAGCGGCACAGTTCCGACGCTTGCCACGTGGTCAGTGGAGCACCGAGGAGCTCACATTTTCTTGGTGGCAGGCGGGGCACGGCCGATCGTTCTCTGACGGCGACGCAGCCGCAAAACTGTGCTTCGGGGCGGGACATCAAGCTTCGAGTTCGGTGCCGCTGGTTATGACCGCGGATCGGTCTCATCGGCTCCGAAGATCGGGGACTGAGTCGGGGAGGAGACGATCAAGAGGTACCTCGAGTACTTGAGATAATGCGAGCAGGGTCCGAAGCGTGGGGTTGATCGGAGCGCCGGGGCGAGACTCGCCCTTCTCATACTTCTGATACGTGTACCGGGTCAGGCCAGCGCGATAGGCCACGTCTTCTTGACTGAGGTTCGCGCGGTCCCGAGCGGAGCGAAGCGATGTGGCCAGACGCTGGGCGTAGATTCGCCAGGCAGCTTCGACCTGCTCATTTCGCCTTGACACTTACTCAGACTGCTGAGTGGCGCACTCCCGTACGGCCTATTCTGTATGGCATAATTTCGGAGGCCATACGAAACAATCATGTCTCCGTCGGATTGCTCCGCTGTTCCTTGCACGTGTGCTGCCCATCCCGATGACAGGCGGTCGTGCCGCGGGAGAGGCCCGTGCATACGACCGCAGAGGTGGTGGCCTGAGCATGCATACGTCGTACCCGGTCTGGTGGAAAGACATTGAGGCCCCTCCGCCCGTCGAGTGGGTGTACATCTTTGAGGAATTCACTGGGGCTGAGAGCGCCGAGGAGTGGGCACTCGCTGCTGCGATCTTCGTGGCGCAAACCCGCCGACGCACTGCTGCCGGACCTACGTTTGCTGAGTTGTTCGTGCATCTGCTGCCCGATACGGACGGGCTACCGGGCCCTCTGCCCGCTGGGCTGGAGTTCATGCAGAGGCGACGCGTTGTCGCAGGATTCCGTGGGCTCGCTGCGATCGAATGGCGACGGCGAGGGATGATTAGCTTTGACAAAGGGGTGATGCGGAGCCTACGTGTCGGACGCGAGTTTCGGGTCCACTCGCGACGCCGACAACTCGCACGTCTGGAGCAACAATGACCGCGAACTTCCCGCCGAGCCTTGAGAGCGTCGTCGACCGCTTCGCAGCGGACTGGCCCGCGATCATCGATGTGAACCCTGGGTGGTATCCGCTGATTGCCGCGCTCGACTCCCGCCTCGCGGCTATTGCCCCCGCGTACTCCGTCTTCCAGGTGAAGTCGAAATTCGGCTCCCTCAGCTTTTTCGCGGCCGCCTCTGAGGACCCAGAAGAGTACGACGAGGAGTTCAACGAGACGATTCGAGCCGCGGAGTGGGAGAGCATCGTGACTTGTGAGGAGTGCGGGGCACCCGCTCGCCAGTACGCGATTCACCTATGGACGTGGACGTTGTGCGCTGAGCACGCGGCCGAAAAGGCCCGTTGAATGTGTCCCGCAACGGTTGCTGCAGCATGAGTCAAGAACATCTCCGACTTCGTCACCGCGACTCAGGCTGTTCATCGACCTCAGCCGCCACGATTGATCGCAGCCGAGCGCCGGGCGATCGCCGAGGTTCGAAGTCAGCGGGGGCAGTGGCAATACTCGGATGGTCGATCGGCGAACTTTGGCCCGGGAAGTGAGTCCGAGTTCCGCGATGCGTGCTCGCCTCGGACGGTCTCGAGGTTGGACGGCTGCCGCATGAGATCAGGTCGACACAGATTCTGGTCAGACATAGCCAGATCTAGGGGTTTATAGGGATGTATACGGAAACGCTATACATCCCTATAAGTCTCAGGATTCCAGCGAGTGTGGGACGACGTTGCCGCGACGATGGTCCTCTCAAGGCGATTTGCCATGACTGCGACGCGGAGGCGACCAACATTGCGCTCGCGTGGGCGGACGTTCGCCGTTATCTCATCTCTCCCTTATGTGAACGATTGAGCTCTCGGTTTGGAGACGCTCGCGAAGTACGCGATTCTCAAGCGTGAGCCGCTGCACTTGCGCGGCTGACGCGTCGACCAGGGAGGCCAGCTCTGAGACGCGTTCACGAAGGCGGGCCTCAGTTTCATTGCGTCTTTCTTGATCGGCGGGGCGGGGCGCAGTTCCTGTTCGCGTGCGCTGACGGCGCTTGTCTGCGACGGACTGAGCTATCTCAGGGAAGTGGCGCCAAAAGGTGCTGTTGGCCAGGCCGACATGTTGCGCGAGTCGGCGAACCGTGAGGGGCGAATCGGACTCGTGTCCTGAGAGTTCCTGAATGGCCGTTTGGACCTGTTCAATCGTTGGAAGGTTAACTCGTCGAGTCATCGGGATCTCCGTTCAGGCGGCTGAGGATACGTGCTCGTCGTTGCCGTAGGCGGTCGATGAGTAGTGGAGGCAAAGCAGGACGCTGCATGAGGTCGGCGTCGATTTGGAGGATCTCCAATCGCCAGGCGGAGAGGTTGTCTTCGGTCAACGCCACGTTTTGACAGGTGAGTGGCTGGCACGTCTCCAGGTCCGGGCCGTCCGGTGTCATCTGACATTGTGCTTTCGATGCATCGAAGATGCATGTCACGTAATGGCCCGGGTAGACCTGTGGTCCTCTCGACTTTAGAAGTCGGAGAAAACGGCGGGGATCCGTTTGCACAGTGCCTGCGTATACACCGTTCGAGCTGAACTCTGACAGCCTTGCGTGAGCTTCGTCGGCTGCCGGTCCGGCGAGTTGGAGATGATCAGTTCGCTCGATCATCGCCAAGAGGTGCTCGCCGCGTGCGAGTGCCTGTTCGGCTTCGACTTCCGCCCGAAAGCCAGAGTCGCTCGTGCCCGCGTACCCCTCGAACATTTGGATGCTGTGGTGCCGGTAGGCGATTGCGCCGGCGATTGCGCCTCCAGGACGGCGCGCGATGTACCAGGCGAGGGTCCGCCGAAACTGACGTGTCGTGAGACGCCACGGTTCGTCGTTGTGGTTGGGAATGCCGTCCTCGCGGTTGTGCACTCGGCAGTAACCGTTCACCCAGTCTCGAAAGCGATTCAGGGCGAGGTTCGTCCCGGCGACTGTTAGAACTTCGTTGGAGTTGCGTGCGCCGGATCCTCGACCCGGCCCTGTCCCAAGTGGGATGAACAGCCATGGGCCCGGCGACCCAGATGCTTCAGTTAAACGCCCGAGAACCCTAATCGCACGAGCGGCGGGTTCTCCGATAGTCCACATCGCGGGCACTCCCGCGACCTCTTCCTCGCCCTTGAATGCGAGGCTGTGGGCGAACCAGCGCATCGGAGTGCCCTGCGAGTCGGTGACGCACTCAGCGGCATCGGTTTGCAAGTGCTTGATCTCGCTGTCACGCATCCCGGACAGGAAAGCAATCACGATGTAGCAAGCCGTCTGCAGCAGGCTGGACATCCTTGATAGCGAGTCGACCTCGTGCGGGTTGGTTCGAAACCCCAGGATCCATGGCCGGCCGTCTAGTCGACCATTGATCCGTTGGTCCAAGTCCGCATATTCGGAAACACCTAGGGTTGCGGCGAGTTCAGCGATTTTGGTTGCGAAGGGGCTCAACGCGAGGGGGTTGCAACCGGCGGCGCGCGCGATCGCGGACATGTTGGGTCGGCCTGCGCTTCCGGGAAGTGGACGTCGAGCGGCTTCTGCTGCTGCAAGGTAGGCGCGAACGAGGCTCGGAGCCTGTCCCCAAGCAACTTTCTGACGTCGATGCGGGTCCTCGCCCACTCTCGACCTCGCTTTCCGGGCGTGCCAGAGAGCGGTGGCGTCGATGATGTCCTGCGAGAAGTCGTCGACGAAGCGAGTTGCCCAAACCAACAACGGCGCGTGGACGGCTTCGGGGATCCGCGAAGTGGCGTTCTCGGCGCGCTTTCCGGGATAGGGCTCGATCGACCAGAACGCGGTGAGGCGCGGATCGAATCCCAGCGCCCTGGCTCCGAGCGTGGATCGGTAACGCCAGAGATAGGCCACGGCAGTGCGCAACGCGTGCCGCTGCCACGGTGACCGAACGTTTGCGATGAGGTAAGTCTGATAGTCGTCGAGGTCGTGGGGCCGCAGGTCGGAAATCATCATCCCGGGGCGGAACGTGCTGAGCCAGTCGCTGAGGTGACGGATGCGATTCTGCATTGACAGAATCGTCTGGATGCCCGGCCGATCCTCGTGGGTCGGGATCTCACCAGAGAGGGCTGCATAGCAGACCAGCTTGATCTCAAGTCGGTGCTCCGCAGGGATAGTTCCGAAGTGCAGGCTTTGAGAGCGTCCGCTTCGTTGCAATACGGCGACACCTACGGGCCAGACGTCGTCACTGAACCTTGCAGTCTGCGCGAGTGCCGCACCCTGAATCAGTGGGCGCCCGTGGAGAACGTACGGGTCGTCGGCCACCTCTGAAGGTAGTGCGTGGGCGTTGGACATCACGAATGCTCCCATCGTGGATCAACGAGATCTAGGAGGCGATCGCCTTGCTTGTGGTCTGTCGCTTCTTGAACCTCGCCCTCGGTGAATCGGGGAAGGACATCGTGACGGATCGCCGTCCAGCTTGGACCGTAGCGTCGCCACCAAGCATCGCTCGTCATGTGTGCGCGACGAGATTCGAGTCCTTCAAGGAGTGAGAGCAAGTTCGGGAGGTGGTCGCCCGTAATCACGCTGTTCGCGCAGCTGAAGCAGTCAAGGAAGGATTGAGAGCAGCGGCGTCCGGTCAAGGGATGGTGGGCATGATCTCGACACGCCGACCACGGCCCCTCGTCTAGTACGGAAGAGCCGGCGCTCGACGAAACCGCGGCGACAGGCATCGAAGTTGGGCGCACGTCGAGGCGTTGACGTCCGCTCGCCTGAAGAGCCTTCAGGTGGGCAGACCAGGCTGACCGTTCTGCGTCTGCGACGGCATCGGCCATGACACCGCGGGCCCAGTCAATGGTCGACGGGTCGCCTGATAGATAGTTGCGAAACAGCACAGGAACTGTGTTCGAGCGCGTAGCAGACGGCAGATGCCCACCTACTGCACGCGTGCGACGAACGTCGACGCTCTTCTTGAGCCTCGGAAAGCTCAGGGGCAGGTCATGCCCTGGAAAATGAGGAGAGTCTCCGGTGCCACGCGGCTCGTCGTTGCGGATTTGGTCCGAACTCTTGTCTGCGTGTAGGCCGTGTTTCCTGACCCAGTCCCGATTGCTCACCTCCGTGTTCAGGGCGGCCCCGAAAGGGTTGCCGACACGATCAGGTCCAGAGCGACCGGCCCCAAGCCATACGGCCCAGTAGGGGCTGTCAGCCACGAGCGATCTAGCTGGCTCCATAAGGCGGAGCATAAGGAGGTACAGCCCGCCAGGTGTGCGGAGTTCCTGGCCTGGCTTTCCGATTTCCCAGGTGGCCGAGTTGTGCCATCTGCCGGGGCCTCGTCGGCGCTTGAGCAAGCTGACCTCTACTGCGACGTCTTCGATGACGCGGTGACTGGTGGTCAGTTCTTTGATCGTCTCGACGTTCCATCCTGTCGTACTCACGAACAACGTCAGCAGAGGGATCAAGTCTCGCCTGGTGACGAAGACCTGTTCGCCCAACCGTCGACGGTGAGCCATCCGATCGAGGAAGGGAACCCCGTCGGCCGATATGCTGCCTGTCGCCAAGGCTTGCGCAATGGCTGGAGCGTCGTCGTCGGAGACACGTCGATCCAACCGATCGCGCAAAGATGCGACGTCCTGACGAGCGGCGGCGATAATCGACCGTAGTTCGCGGTCCGAGTATCCCGGAGCGAACGAGCGCGTGTTGCGCGTTCGCGGCCGGAATTTCTCGCGAAGGTCTTCTCCTATATCCACGGCGAAAGGGGGCAGATCGAGCAGCGTTCCGACGGCATGAAGGTGCTTCGTCACGGTCTGACGATTTGATGTCGCCTCAAGGCTTTCACGGAACCCGTCGAAGTGCCTCGGACGTAGCCGCTTGGGAGTCAAGGGCGGGTCGACGGAGCAGCTCAGGAAATGCACGAATCGCGACAGTATCGTCCAACCTCCCATGGCTGAAGAAAGAGTACGGAGACCTCCCGCTGGCCCCACTCGTTGGGCCCAACTCTCCGCCAAAGCAGGATGCCATCCCGGCAATGGCAGGGCGCCGATGTCGAACTCCCACCGTCGTCCGTCCTCGCCAACGAAGCGGACGATCGGTGACTCCGTGGCGGAGCGGGGATCCTCGCGGCTGTAGTGGCTAGACGGCAGTGAGGCTGGACGACCCACGCCAGTCGATCCGCGGCGACTCGTCGGGCCGTTCATGCGTTTTCCTGAGCAATAAGAACTGGATTGCTCGAGTCTTCCCATTCATCTGGGATGAGCTTCATCCGCGTCGTCATCTCGAGGTCTGCGAGAGTGTGCAAGTAGATCTGAGTGGTCTCGATGCTCCGGTGGCCAAGTCTGCGGCGCACCCAATCTAAGGGGTCTCCGAATACGCGCACGTACTCTCCACGTTGGTCCAAGTTCAAGGACCGAAGCGCCGCTATGTGCCCCCGCTGGAGGTGTTCCAGAGTGATGACCGCGAAGGAGTGGCGGAGCGTATGCGCGCTCGCATGCAGAGCGACCCGGTTCCTCGCGCAACGGGCGTTGGCCTGGCTGAAGATGTGTTTCCAACTCGAAACCGACATCGGGTCTCCGGATTCCGAAAGCCACAGCAAGGCTGGTTCTAGCGCGTCGCCGCGATCGACAAATGTGCGTCGGCGTTCCTCTGGGGTCAGCAGGTTTGTACCAATGCGATGCCCTGATCCGACCGCTCGCGCGTGCCGTCTGTCGGCGTCCAGGATGAAACTGTCCGGCGGTATGCGATGTCCACCAGAGTCTCGAAAGCGCTCGAGAGCCTCGCTTCGATCCGTCTCGACGTACTCGTGGAGCGAACGCAAAACACTCGATGGAATGTAGATCCACCGCGAGGATCCGCCTTTGGCCACAGACGCCGGTAAAAAATACCGGTGGTAACCGCTCGCCCGCGCTACGGCGGGCAACTCAAACGTAAACAGGCTCGCTTGTTCCGCCAGCCGCAACCCAGTGCGGACCAACATGTCAGCGAAGGTGGCGTTACGCGTGGCCCAGCGGCCTCGGAACTCCTGATCTCGTTGACCATCAGGTCTGTAACCGCGGAGGCCAATGTCCCGCCAGCGGCGATACGACGAAGACGGGAGCCAATCCAGCCTGTCGCGGCGCGCGCCATGAGACCGCGTCGCAGGGGCTGTTCCCCCATCTAGGAGGTGCCCGGCGCGTTGGCGGAACGCTCGACGCTGACGTTGCGGAATCGGGTTTTCCAGTATCGAGCCTCGGGCAACCTGCCAGGCGTAGTAGCGATTGACCGCGGCGACCTCTCGGTCCCACGTAGATGCTCCAACACGTGGTCCGTCCGGATCCTCCCGTCGCCACCCGAAATAGGCTTCGTGATCCTCCGGCGTCGCATCACGCCAGTTCTTTCCGCCGCGGTTCACATGAAGGAAGTTCAAGAATGCCGCCAGGTTGCTTGCGTAGCCAACCCGTGTCGACATCCTCGAGCCAAGCATATTTGCGGAGTGGAAGAAGTCGTTCAGTTCCGCGTCGTACTCGAAATCCGGGCTCACCAGGTAAGGCGTACCCACTGGGATGTGAGGTAGGGCACGTTGCAATAGACGCGCAATCATGTCCTCAGCATCTGAGTCTGTGCCGCCCTCGGTGCGGACCTGCTTGAACTGTCGCCAGCGTCTAGTGCTCGCGGTGAGCGGGGGATCGTCCATGCCCCCAGCCAAACCTTCGGGGCAACGCCAGGACACTAGACACGCGGCAAAGTACGTTCAAAAGCTCGCCACGAACCCGTGTCCCTGCGGCAACTTCGGTGTGCGGAACGCGGAATGCACCTGTCCGCCGAGCGCCGTCCGACGGTATGCCGCTCGGATATCCGGCCCTTTGCGTGACCGAGTCGACATCGATCTCGGGCTCACCCGTGTTGCCGCGTCGAAAGCCATCTCCCACGAGCGTGCCCGGGTGACGACGGCGTTCGCGCGTGAGCGCGTGCAGGCAGCACGGGAGCGCGCGGCGCATCGCTGGCGTGGGACACCCTGGCAGAAGAACGCCGAGGTGCCGGGTCCCGTCCTCCGACGGGCCCCGTTCCATGTGGAGAAGACCGAGCGGATGATCCTCGATCGTGCCCTCGAGCGCGGTGCGCTCACGCTCCGCGGTTACGACCGTGTGCTCAGGGTTGCGTGGACGATGGCGGACCTCGCCGGCCGGGAGCGGCCCGGCGAAGAGGAGATCGGTCGCGCCTTGCACCTACGTCGAGGGGTGGCGGCATGATCGACGCTCTGCTCGCCGACGAGAGCACGTGCGCGGTCGCCCGTCGGATTCGAGGAGGCCAATCCGAAGGACTTGCGGACGTCGTCGCCCGCGCGGCCTGGAGCGTCATCGCCGAACCCGGAGATGCCGTCGCCGGAGTCTTGACGCAGGAGTTCGGAGCGGTTGGTGGGCTCCGCTACGCCTTCGACGCGAGTGCGCGCACGAAACCCGAAGTGCGCCGTGCCGGAGCTGTACGCGCGCTCGCTGAGGCACGGAGGCGCTGGGCACCCCGCGCGTCACCAGCAGCGGTGTGTCGTGCGTTCCGCGCGGCGGAATCGGTCGGGGCTCACCTCGTCGTGCCCGGTGACGCCTGCTGGCCGGTCCGTCTGTCCGATCTCGGCACACAGGCACCCGCGGCTCTCTGGGTGCGCGGGCGCTGCGAGCTCCTCGTTGCGCAGCCCCAGGTCGCCGTCGTCGGCGCGCGGGCTGCGACCGGGTACGGCGACCGCGTGGCGTCGGAGCTGGCGGGAGACCTGGCGACGACCGGCGCGGTGATCGTGTCGGGTGGTGCGTATGGCATCGACGGAGCGGCACACCGCGCGGCCCTCGGGGTGGGAGGGGAGACGGTCGCGGTGCTCGCCGGCGGCGTGGACCGTCTTTACCCCGCCGGTCATCACGACCTGTTGACGCGCATCGCGGAGCGCGGTGCCGTGGTGAGCGAGCCCCCGTGCGGGGCCGCTCCCACCAAGTGGCGGTTCCTCGCTCGAAACAGACTCATCGCGGCGCTGGGGCATGCGACGGTCGTCGTCGAGGCGGGGTGGCGAAGCGGCTCCCTGAACACCGCGGGCCATGCCGCGACTCTCGGACGGCCCCTCGGCGCGGTGCCGGGACCCGTGACGTCCGCATCATCGGCCGGGTGCCATCGGCTCCTGCGGGAGTACGACGCGACCTGCGTGACGTCGGCCGCGGAGGTCAGAGAGCTCATGGGGGAGTCGGTGGGGGCGCCTCCTGGCGTCTCCTCCCTCGGCCCCGATCGGAGTCGTGTCGAGGCAGCGATGAGCACGGCGGTCTCCCTGACGATCGCCGACATCGCGGAACGAGCGGGGGTCGAGGCAGGGCGGGCGCGCGCGATCCTCGGGCTTCTCGATCTGGAGGGCACCGTGCGCCGAGACGAGCGGGGGTGGCGCCGCCGCTGAGTTGCCCGTGTACCGCCGAACGTCGCGGTGCGGCGGGGCGCGACGAACTCGCCGACGATCCGGGCAAGCTGGAGATGTGGATTACGCAGTCGCGGTGGAGGCGTTCACCGACCACCTGGAGAAGGTGCGCCGGCTCTCGCCCGCGACCGTGCGCGCCTACCGTGCAGACCTGCGAGACCTCGGGTCCACGGTGGGCATCGGGCCGGTGGCGAGCGTGGACCTGGAAGATCTTCGGGAGTGGCTCTGGCACGCGACCCAGCGTGGCGACGCCCGCTCCACCCTGGCACGTCGCGCGGCCGCCGCACGATCCTTCTTCGCCTGGGCGCGCGAACGCGAGCTGATCGCGACCGACCCGAGCATCCGCCTCGTGGCCCCCAAACGAGCGAAGACGCTGCCGACCGTGGCGTCGAAGGATGCGATGACCCAGTTGCTCGACGCGCACCGCGCGGCCGCGAGCGACGGAGACCCGGTAGCACTGCGAGATCACGCGATCCTGGAGCTCCTATACGGGGCAGGCATCCGCGTCTCCGAGTTGTGCGGCCTCGACGTCGACGATGTCGACCTCGAGCGCGGGACCGTCCGCGTCCTCGGCAAGGGCGCGAAGGAGCGGGTCGTGCCCTTCGGGGCTCCGGCCGTCGTGGCCACAGGTGCGTACCTCACCCGTGCCAGGCCCACGCTGCTCGCCCGCGCCATGTCCCCCGGAACGGCAGTCTTCCTCGGAGCGCGAGGGGGACGCATGGGACCGCGAGCCGTGTACGCCCTGGTGGCCCGAGCGCTGGCGCCGGTCGTGGGGGCGGAGACGATCGGCCCGCATGCGCTGCGACACAGCGCGGCGACCCACCTCCTCGACGGAGGCGCGGATCTGCGTGCCGTGCAGGAGATCCTCGGCCACGCCAGCCTGGGCACGACCCAGATCTACACGCATGTCTCCGCGGAGCGCCTCACGGCGACCTATCGTCTCGCTCATCCCCGCGCCTGACGGCGCCCGAGCCGCTCACGTCCCGCACCCCTGTTGCAGCACCCCGGGGGCGCGACGGGCACGCGAGGAGGCTGCCGGTCGTCGGACTCGCCGGATCACTCGCGACAGCAGGGGAGGAGCACCGCGCGTCGCACCTCTCCGAACAGCGTCAGTGGATCGACGTACAGGCCTTGCAGCCGCACGCCGAGATGGACGGTGCCATCGGCCGCGTGTCCGCCCCGCGCGACCGTGCCGACCTGCTGTCCACGTGTCACACGTTCGCCCGGCGAGAGCGAAGAGTCCACCGGCTCGAACGTCGTGACCAGACCGCCGGCGTGAGTGATGGTCAGAAGAGGCCGATCGACGACGACACCCCGGAAGGCCACGACACCGTCCGCCGGAGCCATCACCGCGGCGCCGACGGGCGCAGCGATGTCCACACCGCGATGACCCGGGCCGTACGGCTGCGCCGGAGCACGGAAGCGGACCACGACGGAGCGCGCGCCCTCCACGGGCCAGTGCCAGTCGCCGGCGGGTTCGCGCGTGCGGTCGCGCGGCCTCCCGGTGCTCGAACCCTCCATCCGTACGCGCGACACCCCGAGGGAGAGACCGGTCGGCGCGCGATCAACCGCCGCGACGTTCGTCAGCTCCGGGCCCGAGCCCGCGACGGGAGCGGTCGTGGCCGCCGCGCCGCTCAGGGTGCCCGAGAGCACGGCTGCGACCAGCCCGAGAGCGAGGACGACCGATCGGTGTTCTGAGGTCATGCGGCGAGTCTGAGGGGGGCGGCGGACGCATGGCGGGCGGGCGAGTCGCTGGTTCGGCGGCCGGGAACAAGTCGCGCGAGCTCCAGGCTGTGCAGTGCGAGCGCCGCACCGTGATCCTGTATGCTGGACGAGCACCTCGATCTCGGGGTGACTACGCGTGCCCACAGCGATTCTCTCGTGGCATCCACTCCCGCAGGTCCTGCTTCCCGCAGGTGGGCGTGAGCCGGGCACCAGGGCGTCCGATCATCCGGTCGGCGTGAACAACCTCAACGGCGCTTTCGAGCGCCAGAACCAGGAGACGACCATGGCTGTGGTCACCATCCGCCAGCTGCTCGACAGCGGCGTGCACTTCGGACACCAGACCCGTCGGTGGAACCCGAAGGTGAAGCGCTTCATCCTCACGGAGCGCAGCGGCATCCACATCATCGACCTTCAGCAGTCGCTCGGCTACATCGACAAGGCGTACGACTTCGTCAAGGAGACCGTCGCGCACGGCGGCACCATCCTCTTCGTCGGCACCAAGAAGCAGGCGCAGGAGATCCTCGCGGAGCAGGCCACGCGCGTCGGCCAGCCGTTCGTGAACCAGCGCTGGCTGGGTGGACTCCTCACCAACTTCTCCACGATCGCGAAGCGTCTCGCCCGCATGAAGGAGCTCGAGGAGCTCGACTACGAGAACCCGGCCGCTTCGGGCTTCACCAAGAAGGAGCTGCTGCTCAAGAAGCGCGAGCTCGACAAGCTGCACAAGTCGCTCGGCGGCATCCGCAACCTCACCAAGACGCCGTCGGCCCTGTGGGTCGTCGACGCCAAGCGCGAGCACCTCGCGATCGACGAGGCCAAGAAGCTCGGCATCCCGGTGATCGGCATCCTCGACACCAACGCGGACCCGGACGACTTCCAGTACCCGATCCCCGGCAACGACGACGCGATCCGCTCCGTCTCGCTGCTGACCCGCATCATCGCTGACGCCGCGGCCGAGGGCCTGCAGCAGAAGCACAACCCCGAGTCGGGTGACGCCGAGCCGCTCGCCGAGTGGGAGAAGGAGCTGCTCGAGGCTCCGGTCGAGGAGTCGGCCGACGCCGCTGAGGTGGTCACCGCCGCCGATGAGGCCGCTGTCGTCGAGACGCCCGCTGCCGACGAGACCGCCGCCGACAAGGCCGGTGCCGAGGCGCACGACGAGGCGATCGCCGCCGCTTCCGGTGAGGAGACCGCTGAGGTCGCCGCCGCCGAGGCCGCAGACAACAAGTAATCCCTCGTTCACACCCACATCACGAAGCAAGGAGCCACCACACATGGCCAACTTCACCATCGCGGACCTCAAGGCGCTGCGCGAGCAGCTCGGCACCGGAATGGTCGACACCAAGAAGGCGCTCGAGGAGGCCGACGGGGACGTCGAGAAGGCCACCGAGATCCTGCGTCTCAAGGGTGCGAAGGGCAACGCCAAGCGCGCTGACCGTTCCACGAGCGAGGGCCTCGTCGTCGCTCGCGAGCAGGACGGCGCCGTGACCCTGATCGAGCTCGCCTGCGAGACCGACTTCGTCGCGAAGAACGACCGATTCATCGCGCTGGCCGACAAGGTCGCCGACGCCGCGGCCGCGGTCAAGGCGGACTCGGTCGAGGCCGCGCTGGCCGCCCAGGCCGGCGACAAGAGCGTCGAGCAGGTCATCTCGGAGGAGGCGGCGATCATCGGCGAGAAGGTCGAGCTGCGTCGCGTGCGCACGATCTCTGGCGACAAGGTCGAGGTCTACCTGCACCGCACCAGCAAGGACCTGCCGCCGCAGATCGGCGTCGTCGTCGCCTACTCGGGTGACGACGCCGAGACCGCGCGCAGCATCGCTCAGCACATCTCGTTCGCGAACCCGTCGTATCTGTCCCGCGAGGACGTGCCGGCGGACGCGGTCGAGAAGGAGCGTGAGATCGTCACCGAGATCTCCCGCAACGAGGGCAAGCCCGAGGCCGCCCTGCCGAAGATCGTCGAGGGCCGTGTCGCCGCGTTCATCAAGCAGGTCGCCCTGCTCGAGCAGGACTACGCGAAGGACAACAAGCTCTCCGTCGCCCAGGTGGCGAAGGACGCCGGTATCACCGTGACGGACTTCGCGCGCTTCAAGGTCGGCGCGTAACACCGTCGAAGGGGTTCGGATCGCACGATCCGAACCCCTTCTTCATGCCCACGAGGCACTATCTTGAATCGGGACGAGAGGACACCACCCATGACTGAACGCACCGGACGCCGCCGCGTCCTGCTCAAGCTCTCCGGAGAGGCCTTCGGAGCGGGGCAGTTGGGGGTGAACCCGGACGTCGTCAGCCAGATGGCGCGGGAGATCGCGGCGGCGGTGGATCGGGTCGAGGTCGCCGTGGTCGTCGGCGGTGGCAACTTCTTCCGCGGCGCCGAACTGAGTCAGCGCGGCATGGACCGCGGCCGCGCGGACTACATGGGCATGCTCGGCACCGTGATGAACGCTCTCGCGCTGCAGGACTTCCTCGAGCAGGCGGGGGCGGCGACGCGCGTCCAGTCGGCGATCGCGATGACGCAGGTCGCCGAGCCGTACATCCCGCGGCGGGCGGAGCGACACATGGAGAAGGGGCGCGTCGTGATCTTCGGCGCGGGTGCCGGACTGCCGTACTTCTCGACCGACACCGTCGCGGCGCAGCGCGCCCTGGAGATCGGTGCGCAGGAGGTGCTCGTCGCCAAGAACGGCGTCGATGCCATCTACACCGCCGACCCGAACAAGCACGCCGACGCCGAGCGCATCGAACGCGTGACGTACCGCGACGCGCTGCAGCAGGGCCTCAAGGTCGTCGACTCCACCGCCTTCAGCCTGTGCATGGACAACAACATGGACATGCGCGTCTTCGGGATGGAGCCGGCCGGGAACGTCACCCGCGCGCTTCTGGGCGAGACGATCGGCACGCTCGTCACCGCCTGACGGCCTGCGCGGTTCGAGCACGCCCGACCGATAGAATTTCTGAACACCCCGACGATAGGAGTCACCGTGATCGCGGATGTCCTCGCTGAAACCACTACCCGCATGTCTCGCGCCGTCGAGGCTGCCAAGGAGGACTTCTCCACGGTGCGCACGGGCCGCGCCAACCCCCAGCTCTTCCAGAAGGTGCTCGTGGACTACTACGGCACCCCGACGCCGCTCGCGCAGCTGGCCTCCCTGGCGAACCAGGAGGCGCGCACGCTCATCATCACCCCGTACGACAAGTCGGCGCTGAAGGCGATCGAGCAGGCCATCCGCGAGATGCCGAACCTCGGTGCGAACCCCACCAACGACGGCAACCTCGTGCGCGTCACGATGCCGGAGCTCACGGCTGAGCGTCGCAAGGAGTACGTCAAGCTCGTGAAGTCCAAGGCCGAGGACGCGAAGGTGCACGTGCGCGGCATCCGTCGCAAGGCGAAGGACGAGCTCGATGCGCTGAAGAGCGAGCTCGGTGAAGACGAGATCGCCCGTGGCGAGAAGGAGCTGGACGCGCTGACGCGTCAGCACGTCGATCTGATCGACGACGCGCTCAAGCGCAAAGAGGCCGAACTCCTCGAGGTGTAAGCCCGCATGACCGACGAAACGCGAGACGCCGAGGAGGGCAAGCCGCTCACGCGCCGCGATGCGCGTGACGATGGCGTGTCCGAGGCCGGCGCCCCGCTCGCCGATGCAGCGTTCCCGGGGTTCGACGTCGCCGCGGTGCCGCCCCGCCCGCCGCTTCCCGAGCCCGAGACGCCGGCCGGTCCGGCGCGACGCCTCGACACGGCCGACCACAACGCGATCCGCGAGCAGTGGCGCGCCGCCCGCGACGAGTTCGGGACGCACGTGTCGCACGCGCGGGATCAGTTCGATCAGGCCAACGAGCGGATCAAGCAGCGGACGGGGCGCGACCTCATGCTGGCGATCCTGATCGGGCTCGCGTTCGGCGGTGCCCTGCTCGCCTCGCTTCTCTTCATCAAGGCGCTGTTCGTGCCGTTCGCCCTCGCCGCCGCGCTGCTCGGTGTGTACGAGCTGTCCCGCGCGCTGCGGGCGGCAGGACGCCGTGTGGACGTCGTGCCGCAGCTGATCGCTGCGACGTTCCTCGTCCTCGGCGCCTACTTCGCGGCGCCGTGGCTGTCGTGGGTCATGCTGTTCGTGTCGGTGGCGTTCGTCATCGTCTGGCGCCTGGTGGCCCAGATGATCGCCAAGGACGGGCGCACCTACGGCGACGTGCTCACCGATGCGGTCATCGGCGGTTTCGTGCAGGTGTACGTCCCGTTCCTGGCGGGAGTGGCGCTGATCCTGCTCGAGCAGGAGGGCGGGCAGTGGTGGGTCCTGAGCTTCATCGCCATCGCCGTCGCCGCTGATACCGGTGCCTATGCGGCCGGTCTCGCGTTCGGACGCCATCCGATGGCACCGCGGATCAGTCCCAAGAAGACCTGGGAGGGCTTCGGCGGTGCTGTCGTGGCGTCGCTCGTCGCCGGTGTGCTCCTCGCGATCCTTCTGCTGGATCTGCCCTGGTGGGGCGGGCTGATCTTCGGAGCAGCGATCCTGCTGTCCGCGACGCTGGGTGACCTCGGCGAGTCCATGCTCAAACGCGATCTCGGCATCAAGGACATGAGCTCCTGGCTGCCCGGTCACGGCGGTCTGCTGGATCGACTCGACAGCATCCTGCCCTCGACGATCCCCGCGTTGTGCCTCTACTTCCTCCTCTCTCCCTGGGTGGTGCTGTGATGACCGACAACCGGACCGACGAGAAGACCCGGCCTTCGGCGCCCCCTGCGTTCGCGGTGACGTCGGGGCGCACGCGCGGATATCACCGTGCAGCCGTCGACACATTCCTCGCGTCGGCGCGCCGCGCGTTCGAGACCGGGAGCGACGAGCTCACGGCGGACGCCGTCCGCACGGCCTCGTTCCCCCTCGTCAAGGAGGGTTACGTCGTCGCTGACGTGGACGCCGCACTCGGACGGGTGGAGGACGCCTTCGCTGCACGCGAGCGGGAGCGCGCCGTGCGATCGCTGGGTGCGGGTGCCTGGGTCGAGCAGGCGAGGGCGGACGCGCAGGTCATCCTCGATCACCTCGCGCGGCCGGCGCGCCACCGTTTCAGCCGGACCGGCATCCTCACCTTCGGCTACCGCGTCGACGAGGTCGATCATGTGATGTCGCGCATCGTCCGCTACCTGCGCGACGGCGACCCCCTGACCGCGGAGCAGCTCCGATCCGCGGCGTTCCGCATGCAGCGCGGGGGGTACCGGGAGGAGCAGGTGGACGCGCTCCTGGACGCGACGATCGACGTGATCCTGGCGGTCCGCTGAGTCGTGGATGGCCTGTCCAGGCTCCTGTGCGTAAACTGTCTCCCATCGTGTACTCCCGAAACGACATGAACCTCGATCGAACCGCTGCGTCGCCGGTGCCTGCCGCGACCGCGACGTCGGTGTCCCGAGGAGCCCGCCGGTGGACGCGACGTCGTGGCGTCGCCGGTGCCTTCAGCGGGCTGGCTGTCGTCGGATTGGCCGCCGCGATGGTCGCACCGACCGGCGTCGCTCTCGCAGAGCCCGCCCCGCAGGAGTCGCCGGAGTCGGTCTACGCCGCTGCCCTCGCCGACACGCAGGACCTGACGGTGACGGTGAAGGGCGCCGAGATCACTCCGCTCGCCCGTGGCACGTTCGAGATCTACGTCAAGCCGAAGCCGCCGCCCCCGCCGCCCGCCCCGACCGCGACGAGCGGATCGAAGGGCAAGCCCTCCGGCGGTGGATCGCTCCCGCCGTACAGCGGTGGCGGTGCGCCGGCCGAGTGGATGGCTGCGGCGGGCATCGCTCAGAGCGACTGGCAGTACGTCGACTACATCGTGTCGCGCGAGAGCGGCTGGAACCCCAACGCGACGAACAAGTCGTCCGGTGCCTGCGGTCTCGTGCAGGCGCTGCCGTGCAGCAAGGTGCCCGGAAACGGCTACAACCCGGTCGACAACCTGCGCTGGGCCACCGGCTACGCCACGGGTCGCTACGGCAGCTGGGCGGGCGCGTACAACTTCTGGACCACCAACCACTGGTGGTGAGCAGGCACCATGCCCCGCTCACGTCGACGCCCTCCGGCGCGCCCTGACCCCGACGCGTCGCTCGATCGCCTGCTGGCGGGGTGGAAGCGCACGGAGATCCGTCGCGGTGTCGAGTGGACCGTTCAGCCCGTCTCCGCGGTGCAGGCGCTGAAGGAGTACGTCTGCCCGGGGTGCGGACGGGTGATCGAGCCCGGTACCGCGCACGTCGTCGCCTGGCGGGCGGACGGGGTTCTGGGGGAGGCTGCCGCCCTCGCCGACCGCCGGCACTGGCACAACCACTGTTGGAGGATCGCATGACCATCGAGATCCGGGGACCGCTGCAGTTGCCGGCGCGCCGCGAGGACATCGAGCTGACGACGGCGGACGGCCTGACCCTGGTCGGGGAGCTCGCCCTGCCCGCGGAGAGCGAGCCGGTCGCGACGCTCGTCACGCTGCATCCGCTTCCCACGGCCGGCGGATTCATGGATTCGCACATCCTGCGGAAGGCGGCGGCTCGTCTGCCCGCCCTCGCCGATCTCGCGGTCCTGCGCTTCAACACCCGTGGCACCACGTCTCCGCGCGGCACGAGCGATGGTGCGTTCGACGGCGGGGCTCTGGAGCAGTTCGACGTCGCCGCGGCTATGGAGTTCGTGCACGCTCGCGCGCTGCCGCGCCCCTGGCTGCTGGGCTGGTCGTTCGGCACGGAGCTGGCGCTGAAGTACGGCCGCGACCACGCGATCGAGGGCATCATCCTGCTGTCGCCGCCGCTGCACCGCGCGACGGACGAAGAGGTCGCCGCCTGGGCGGAAGCCGATCGTGAGGTCGTGGTCCTGGTTCCGGAGTTCGACGACTATCTGCGGCCGGCCGAAGCCGAGAAGCGCTTCGCCTCGATCCCGCACGCGCGTCTGATCCCCGTGGAGGGCGGTAAGCACCTCTGGGTGGGGGAGACGCAGACGCGACGCGTGCTCACCGAGGTGGTCGCTGCTGTGAACCCGTCGGCGCTCCCACTGCCGACGCACTGGTCTGACGACTCCTGACCGTCGCGCGGCGCGTCGGACGACGCGTCAGAGGTCGTTCATGCGCGGGATCAGCACCTGGCGGTAGATGATCAGGATGCTCGCCGCGACGGGGATGGCGATGAGCGCCCCGAGCAGACCCAACAGGCTGCCGCCGGCGAGCGCGGCGACGACGACGACCGCGCCGGGGACGGAGACCGCGCGGCTCATGATGCGCGGGGAGATGACGTACGCCTCGATCTGCATGTAGATCAGGTAGTAAATCCCCGCGGCCAGCGCGGTGGCGGGGGAGCCGAGCCCGGGGATCAGGCAGACCAGCACGATGATCGTGGAACCGGTGAGTGTGCCCACCAGCGGGATCAGGGAGAAGAAGAACGCGATGACTGCGAGGACGGCGGGGAACGGCGCCTCGATGATCGTCAGGTAGATCGCGCTGAGCACGCCGTTGATGACGCCCTGGGACACCTGGCCCATGACGTAGTAGCCGACCGAATCGGTGATCTGCTCGGACAGGTCGATGAACCGGTCGCGCTTCGACGACGGCACCAACTGGTACACGGCTCGCTTGAGCGACGGGGTCGACGCCGTGAGGTAGATCGTGAGGATCAGCACGATGAAGGCCCCGAACACGCCGCTCAGCACGGCGCCGCTGGCGATCAGCACTCCCTGTCCGATCGACCCCCCGATCTCCGCCAGGTTCGTGGTCAGCCAGTCCTCGATGTAGTTGAAGACGTCGTCGACGAGAAGGTTCGGGAACGTCTCCTGGATCCAGTCCTTCAGGTCGTCGATCGCGGTGCCGCGCTGGACGATCGTGGTGATCTGCGCGATCAATTGCGAGATCTGGTCGACGAGCACCGGCAGCACGATCAGGATGATCCCGACGAAGACCGCAAGGACCGCGAGGATCGTGACGAGCACGGCGAGCCACCGGGGGAGGCGCCGTCGCTCGAGGAACGAGACGAGGGGATCGAGGCCCAGGCTCAGGAAGAGCGCCGTCCCGATGTAGAGCAGCACGGTCGAGAGGGTCTGCACGCTGCTGATCAGCAGGATCCCGAGTCCCACGCCGAGCGTCGCCACGAGGGCGGTGCGGAACGGATTGTGGATCTTCATCGGTGCTCCTCGAGACGGCTGCAGCAAGGCTATCGAGCCCGGAGCACGGTGCCGCGACGACGTGCCGTCCGTTGCCCACGGGAACTGCTCGTGGGCAACACACAGGTGACTTCGCTAGTCTGAAATGTCGAGTGTGGCGTCGCGGGCGGGTATTCGCGATGCGTGAGGAGACTATTCGTGCGTTTCGTATGGGCCGTGGTGGCCTTCGTGCTGGCTGCCGTGCTGATCGGCGCGGGTATCGCTCAGCGGACCGTCTTCATGGGCCCATCGAACCAGCAGGAGCGCGTCTCGATCGAGGAGCCCGCGCCGTTCGTGCTGATGGACGGCGACGTGCTGCGGACCAACCCGGGCTCGCAGAAGCTCGTGGTGAGTGGCGAGGGCGAGATCTTCGCCAGCTACGGCCGGACCGCCGACATGCAGGCCTGGCTGGCCGACTCCGACTACAACCACGTCTCGGTCGGTGACGACGGTGAGTTCGTGGTGGAGCACGTCTCGGCTCCTGCTGAGGAGGAGACGACGGAGCCCGGCGACGAGGCGGGAGCGACGCCGGCACCCGAAGAGACGCCGGCCACCGACGCCGAGACCGAGGAGCCCGCAGGTCGCGACCCGGTCGGCTCCGACCTGTGGCTGGACTCCTTCAGCGAGGAGAACCTGCTCACGGCCGACAACATGCAGCTCCCGGAGGGCACGAGCGTGCTCATCGCCTATGACGGTACGAAAGACGCTCCGGACGACATCGTGGTCTCCTGGCCCCTCGACAACAGCACCCCGCTCGCCGGACCGTTGATGGTCGCGGGTGGGATCGTGCTCGTGATCGGCCTCGTGCTCTACATCCTCGCGATCCGCCACCAGCGCCGCGGACGTGGGCCGCGCCGGAAAGGCCCCGGGCCGCTCCCGATGACGGAGCCGATCGAGGTCGCCGCACTGCCCGCGGGCGAGCGCGCGGCTCTCGATGCGGCCGACGCGAAGCCGACGTCCGACCCCGGTGTCGAGGACGCCGAGGTGGTGGAGGACGAGCCGACGCCTCGCACAGAACCGGAGGGGAAGTCCTCCCTGCGCGCCGCCGGAGCGACGCGCCGCCGTCGGATGCTGGTCCTGCCCGCCCTGGGGCTCACCGCGCTCCTGGCCGCCGGGTGCTCGGCCGACTCCTGGCCGCAGCTGGGCGACGCCTCGGCCACGCCCTCGCCGTCGCCGACCGTGATCGCCCCCGAGAACCAGAAGCCGCCGGCGGTCACCGAGGCCCAGGCGAAGCGCATCCTGAAGAGCCTGGCCGACACGGTCGCCGAGGCCGACAGCACCCTCGACGCCGACCTCGCGGCCACCCGCCTCGTCGGCCCCGCGCTCGAGGAGCGCGTCGCCGACTACGCCATCCGCGCGAAGGTCACCAACGACGCGCCTCCCGTGGCCATCCCCACAGACGACGTGCGGGTCGTGCTGCCCGAGGCCACGGACCGCTGGCCGCGCACCGTTCTCATGCTCTCGCAGAGCGCCGACGACGACACCGTCCCGCCCGTGCTGCTCACGATGACGCAGGACGACCCGTGGTCGAACTACAAGGTGACCAACCTGGCCCAGATGGCCGCCGACGCACAGTTCCCGGAGGTCGCGGCGAGCTGGCTCGGCACTTCCATGGTGCCGGCCGACTCCGCGTTCCTGACGCTGCCGCCCGACCAGGTGGCCACGGCGTTCTCCGACGTGGTCGACAACGTGGAGAAGAGTCAGTACTACGGCCAGTTCGACGATCTCTCGCTGGCGGTCGCCCAGTCGATCCGTGATGGGCGGCAGACCGTGGTGCAGGGGCTCGTGGATGCCAATGCCGCCGAGACATCGAAGACGGCGTTCAAGGCGGCGCCCACGACCGCCGAGCCGGTCTCCATGACCACCCTCGACAGCGGCGCGATCGTCGCCGTCTCGGTGCTCGACGTCGAGACCATCACCCCGGTCAACTCCGACGTCGTCATCCGCTTCGGCAACAACGAGCAGGCCAAGGCGCTCACGGGTGTGACCGAGTCGTCGACGGGTGTCGAGACGACGTACCTGAGTCAGTTGTTCTTCGCCGTCCCCTCGCAGGGTTCGAGCGAGCCGATCAAGCTCCTGGCCTCCACCCAGGACCTGCTCTCCGTGAAGGTGATCAAGTGACCGACATCTCTCCCGCGGCGCTGCGTGGCGCCGTCGACCTCTCGAGTCTCCGCAACCGCCCCACCCCGTCCTCCGGGGGCGGCCCCGCGACGGAGGGCCAGGGCATCACCGATGTGGTCGTCGATGCGACGGACGAGACCTTCGGCGAGGTCCTGGAGATCTCCCGCACCGTCCCGGTCGTGGTCGACCTGTGGGCCGAGTGGTGCGGGCCGTGCAAGCAGCTGAGCCCGATCATCGAGAAGGTCACCCGCGAGCTCGGCGGTCGCGTGCTGCTGGCGAAGGTGGACGTGGACGCGAACCCGCAGCTCGCCCAGAGCTTCCGCGCGCAGTCGATCCCGATGGTGGTCGCGCTGATCGCCGGGCAGCCGGTGCCGATGTTCACGGGTGCCGTGCCGGAGCAGCAGGTGCGCGAGGTGTTCGCCCAGCTGCTCCAGGTAGCGGCGCAGAACGGCGTGTCCGGGACGCTGTCGATCTCGGGCGATGCTGCAGCGGATGCGCCCGAGCCGGTCGAGCCCGAGCTGCCCCCGCTCCACGCCGAGGCGTACGCCGCGATCGAGGCGGGCGACTACGCCGCCGCCATCCGCGCATATGAGAAGGCGCTGGCCGAGAACCCGCGCGATGAAGACGCCATCGCCGGGCTCGGGCAGGTGCGCCTGCTCCACCGCGTGCAGGGCCTCGATCTGCAGGAGGCGCGGGCCGCGGCCGCCGCCGGACCGCTCGACGTGCAGGCGCAGTTCGACGTGGCGGATCTCGACCTCGCCGGAGGGCACGTGGACGACGCGTTCGCGCGGCTCCTCGATCTGTTCGCTCAGCTCCCGTCGGACCAGCGGGCGCCGGTGCGCGAGCGGCTCGTGGAGCTGTTCGGCCTCATCGGCCCCGCCGACCCGCGCGTCGTGTCGGCGCGCAACCGGCTGTCCTCGCTGCTGTTCTGAGGCGTCCGCGCCCCGGGCGAGGTCGTCCTCGCGGGGCGCGGCCGGCGCAGCTCAGCCGTTGTTGACGGTGGGGACGTGCGGCTCGGGCTGGTAACGCAGCCAGAGGGTCGACAGCGCGGGGAGCGTGATCGCCGCCGTCGCGGTGCCGCTGTCGTCGCGCACGGCGACCACCATGCCGAGGTTGCCCGATCCGTGTCCTCCGTATTCCGCGGCGTCCGAGTTGAGCACCTCCTGCCACACGCCCTCGCGGGGGAGTGCGAGTCGGTAGCCGGTGCGCTCGACCCCGGCGAAGTTGCTCACGACCACCAGCCGCCCGCCGTGGGCGTCGCGCCGCTCGAAGGCGATCACGGAGGGGTCCCAGCTGGGGGCGCCGAGCCGCGTGAACGACGATCCGTCGCTGTCCCGCTCCCACAGCGGCGCCTGGCCGCGGTACACGCCGTTGAGCGCGCCGACGAAGTCCTGCAGCTGGGCGTGCGAGGGCTGCTCCCGCAGCCACCAGTCGAGTTCGCGCCCCTCCGACCACTCGGCGAGCTGCCCGAACTCCTGGCCCATGAACAGCAGCTTCTTGCCCGGGTGTCCCCACATGTAGGCCAGGTAGGCGCGGACGTTGGCGAGCTTGTGCGTGTGGTCGCCGGGCATCTTCGCGAGCAGGCTGCCCTTCCCGTGCACCACTTCGTCGTGACTGATGGGCAGCACGTAGTTCTCTCCGAAGGCGTAGACGAACGAGAACGTCATCTCGCCCTCATGGTGCGCGCGATACATCGGGTCGCGGGCGATGTACTGCAGCGAGTCGTTCATCCAGCCCATGTTCCACTTGAACCCGAACCCGAGTCCCGCGTGATCCGTGGGCGCGGTGACGCCGGGGAAGCTCGTCGACTCCTCCGCGATCATGAGGATCCCGGGGTGCAGGCGGTAGGCGGTGGCGTTCACCTCCTGGAGGAACCGGATCGCCTCGAGGTTCTCGCGACCGCCGTGGACGTTGGGCTCCCACTCGCCGTCGCGGCGCGAGTAGTCGAGGTACAGCATCGAGGCGACCGCGTCGACGCGCAGCCCGTCCACGTGGAACTCCTCCAGCCAGTAGAGGGCGTTCGCGACGAGGAAGCCGCGGACCTCGGGGCGACCGTAGTCGAAGATGAGCGTGCCCCAGTCCTGATGCTCGCCGCGCCGGGGATCGGGGTGCTCGTAGAGGGGCTGGCCGTCGAAGCGGGCGAGCGCGAACTCGTCCTTCGGGAAGTGGCCGGGGACCCAGTCGAGGATCACGCCGATGCCCGCCTGGTGCAAGCGGTCGATGAGGTAGCGCAGATCGTCCGGCGTGCCGTAGCGGCTCGTCGGCGCGTAGTACCCGCTGACCTGGTAGCCCCAGGAGCCGCCGAACGGGTGCTCGGCGAGCGGGAGGAACTCCACGTGGGTGAACCCCGTCTGCTGCACGTGCTCGATGAGGGGATCGGCGACCTCACGGTAGCCGAGGCCGCCCCGCCAGGAGCCCAGGTGCACCTCGTAGACCGAGAGCGGCTGCGCGACCGCGTGGGTCGCGGCGCGCCGGGTCATCCACGCGCCGTCCTGCCACGCATAGGTCGAGGCGGTGACGACCGACGCGGTCTCCGGCGGCAGCTGCGCGGCGAGCGCCATCGGGTCGGCCTTGAGGATCCACGCACCGGCGCGGGTGCGGATCTGGTACTTGTACCGGGTGCCGAGCGGCAGGTCGGGGATGAACAGCTCCCAGACGCCGCTCACGCCCATCGACCGCATGGCGTGCGTCTCGCCGTTCCACCCGTTGTGGTCTCCGACCACGCGTACGGCGCTGGCGTTCGGCGCCCAGACCGCGAACGCGACACCCGCCTCGCCGTCGTGCGTGGTGGGATGCGCTCCCAGCACCTCCCAGAGCCGCTCGTGCCGTCCCTCCGCGATGAGGTGCAGGTCGAGCTCGCCGAGCGCGGGGGAGTGACGGTACGGGTCGCCGGTGATCGCTTCGTCGTCCACGTCGCGGTAGCGCGTCGCCAGTCGATAGGGGACGGGCGGCCCGGGGTGACGGCCCTCCCACAGCCCGTGGGTCACGTGCGAGAGCTCGAGCCGGGTGCCGTCGGCGAACACGGCGGCGACGGAGGAGGCCAGCGGGCGGCGGGCGCGGATGATCGTGACCGTCCGCCCCGCGGCGTCCTCGGCGGGATGGGTTCCCAGCACGGCGTGCGGATCGTGGTGCTGTCCCTCGGCGACGGCGACCCACTCGGCGGATGCGATCGCTTCTTCGGCAAAGCTCATGCTCTCTCCCTCACCTTCAGGATGTGCACCGGCTCGGCGAAGGCGTCGAGCCGCACGTAGTTGTGGTCGCTCCAGGTCCAGACACTGCCGGTCAGCAGATCCTCGACCTCGAACGGTTCGCCCGGGGGGACACCCCAGCGGGTCGTGTCGAGGTGGACCGTGGTCTCCCTGACCGAGTGCGGGTCGACGTTCGCGACCACGATGATCGTGTCTGCCTGTCCGGTGCCGGTGAACGCCGCATCGAGGTGCTTGCTGTAGACCAGGACGGCGTCGTCGTCGCTCCAGTGGGTCTCCAGGTTCCGCAGCTGCCTCAGCGCCGGATGCTCGGCGCGGATCGCATTGAGCCGACGCAGCAGCGGGGCGAGGGACTCACCGCGCTCCTCGGCACCGCGCCAGTCGCGGAACTTGTACTCGTACTTCTCGTTGTCGATGTTCTCCTCCGAGCCGGGACGCGCCACGTTCTCGAAGAGCTCGTATCCCGCATACACCCCGTACACCGGCCCCGCGGTGGCCGCGATGCAGGCGCGGATGCGGTAGGCCGCCCGGCCACCGAACTGGAGGTACTCGGTGAGGATGTCGTGCGTGTTCACGAACAGATTCGGTCGCATGTAGTCCGCGGTGTCGTGGGAGATGCTGGTGAGGAACTCCTCCAGCTCCGCCTTGGTGTTGCGCCAGGTGAAGTAGCTGTAGCTCTGCTGGAAACCCACCGCAGCGAGCGCCCGCATGACGGCGGGACGGGTGAAGGCCTCCGCGAGGAACACGACCCCCGGATCGCTCTCGTTCACGGTGCGGATGAGCCACTCCCAGAACCGGAGCGGCTTCGTGTGCGGGTTGTCCACCCGGAAGATGCGCACGCCCTGTGCCACCCAGTGCTGCACGACCCGCAGCATCTCCGCGGCGATGCCCTCGGGGTCGTTGTCGAAGTTGAGCGGATAGATGTCCTGGTACTTCTTGGGCGGGTTCTCCGCGTAGGCGATCGTGCCGTCCGGCAGGGTCGTGAACCACTCCGGATGCTCGCGGACCCACGGGTGGTCGGGGGACGCCTGCAACGCGAGGTCGAGCGCGACCTCGAGCCCTTCCTTCTCGGCAGCCCGGACGAAGGCCCGGAAGTCCTGGGCGCTACCGAGGTCGGGATGGATGGCGTCGTGCCCGCCCTCGGCCGCACCGATCGCGTACGGGGAGCCGGGGTCGCCCGGCTCGGCCACCAGCGTGTTGTTGCGTCCCTTGCGGTTGGTCGAGCCGATGGGGTGGATGGGCACGAGGTAGATCACGTCGAACCCCATGGCTGCCACGTCGGGGAGCCGCTTCGCAGCCGTCCGGAAGGTGCCGCTCCGCACCGAGCCGTCCTTCAGCCGCCGCGCCCCCTCCGAGCGGGGGAAGAACTCGTACCAGGCACCCACCCCTGCTCGCGTGCGATCGACGTGGAGGTGCTGGTCCGCGGAGGCGGAGCGCAGCGACATCAGGGGACGCTCGGCGAAGACGACCGCGAGCTCCGGGTCTGCCGCGAGGGAGGCGGCGATCGCGGCGTCTCCCTCGCGCAGCGCCTCGGCGCCCTCGCGCAGGCGGCGACGCTGGGCCGCTGGCCGGTCCTTCTCGGCGGCGGCCCTGGCCAGCAGCTCGGCGCCGAGTGCGGCCACGACCGGGACATCGACGCCGGCGGCGAGCTTGAGCCGTGCGGCATGCGCCCAGGTGGCGTAGTCGTCGGAGAAGGCCTCGAAGCGATACCGCCACGGACCCTCCAGGTCCAGCGCGATCGAGACCGTCCACGTGTCGGTGCCGTCCGCGAGCGCGGTCAGGCGGTGCAGGCTCCGCTCTCCGGTGGGGGCGGTGAGGCGCACGTGCACGCCGATGAGGTCGTGCCCTTCCCGGAACGACACCACCCGGAACGGCACGACCTCGCCGGCGAACGCCTTCGCGGGAAAGCCGCCCGGGACCGAGGGCGAGCCGTCGAGGAGCGGGATCCGCGTCGTGCGCAGCTCGCCGGGGAGGTCGGCGCCGTCGAACTCGCGCGGCGGGATCTGAGCGGGGCTCCGGAGAGCCGGGGGCCGGGTACCAGCACGTGCAGTCACAGTGCGAATCTACCGCTCCGGTGTGCCGGAGCCTACCGCTCGACCCGGGCGCAGAACCGTGCTATCACTCGACGCGGAACAGGCGCATCGAGGTGCCGGGAACGGACAGGACGTCGCCGGGCTCGAAGACCTCCGCGTGCGCGGAGGGGTGCTCGTCGGCACTCGACCAGAGCGAGACGAACCGGTTCGCGCCGTCGATCTCCAGCGGCAGTCGCACGTCGATCGGCGCCTCCGTGCCGTGCACGATCAGGAGGATGCGGTTCGCCGCCTCGGTGTCGGGCGTGGAGGCGGCGACGTACTGCAGCGTGCGGTTGCCGGGATCGTTCCACTGCCCCGGTTCCATCGTCTCGCCGTTCTGGTCGTACCAGTCCATGACCGACGCGTTCGGGATGTGCTCGCCGAGCCGGGCGTAGCGGCTGGGGCGCAGAGCGGGATTCTCCTGGCGCAGCCGGATGAGCCGCGTGACGTGCGCGCGCAGATCCTGCTGCCACGGCTCCAGCTCCCATCCGAGCCACGTGAGCGGAGAGTCCTGGGCGTAGGCGTTGTTGTTCCCGCGCTGAGTGCGCCCGACCTCGTCGCCGGCGGTGAGCATGGGGATGCCCGCGGACAGCAGGACCGTGCCCAGGAGGTTGCGCATGGCCTTCCGGCGGGCAGCGAGGATCGCAGGATCGTCGGTGGGGCCCTCGACGCCGTGGTTGAAGGCGCGGTTGGTGTCGGCGCCGTCGCGGTTGTTCTCGCCGTTCGCCTCGTTGTGCTTGACGTCGTAGGAGACGAGGTCGTGGAGCGTGAAGCCGTCGTGTGCCGTGACGAAGTTGATGCTGGCGAGCGGACCGCGCTCCTCGCTGAAGGTGTTGGAGGAGCCCGCGAGGCGCGTGGCGAAGCCGCCGATGCCCACCGGGGCGGAGGCGCGACGGGCGTAGTCGATGTCGCTCAGCCAGAAGTTGCGCACCCGGTCGCGGTAGCGGTCGTTCCACTCGTGCCACCCCGTGGGGAAGTTGCCCGTCTGCCAGCCGCCCAGCCCCACGTCCCACGGCTCGGCGATGAGCTTGGTGTCGGCGAGCACGGGGTCGGCGGCGATCGCCCGCAGCAGCGGATGCTCCGGGTTGTATGTGTGGGCGGCGTCTCGGGCGATCGCGGTCGCGAGGTCGAAGCGGAAACCGTCGATCTGCATCTCCTCCGCCCAGTACCGCAGCGAGTCCAGGACGAGGCGGGCGCCGGCGTCGGTGCTGGTGTCCAGCGTGTTCCCGCACCCGGTGGTGTCGACGTAGACGCCGTTTCCGTCCTGCCGGTAGTAGCTCGCGTTGTCGATGCCGCGGAGGCTCGAGCGCGGGCCGCCGATGCCCTCCTCCGAGGTGTGGTTGTAGACGACGTCGAGGATGACCTCGAGCCCGGCCTCGTGGAGCAGCTTCACCATGCCCTTGAACTCGGCGATGATCGCCTCCGGTCCGCGCTTGCGGGCGTCCTCGGTGGCGTACGCGGCGTGAGGCGTGAAGTAGTTGAGGGTGTTGTAGCCCCAGTAGTTGGTGAGGCCGCGCTCGAGCAGGCGCGGCTCCGGCACGAAAGCGTGCACGGGCAGGAGCTCGACCGAGGTGACGCCGAGCGCGTGGAAGTGCTCGATCATCGCGGGGTGTGCGAGACCCGCGTACGTGCCGTGCAGCGCGGGCGGCACCTCGGGGTGGCGCTTGGTCATGCCCTTGAGATGGCCCTCGTAGATCACGGTGCGATCGAGCGGGATGCGCGGCTTGCTCGTGTTCCCCCAGTCGAAGCCGTCGACGATGACCACCGACCGCCACTCCTGGTAGCCGTGTCCCTGGGCGAGGCCCTTCGCGTACGGGTCGAGCAGCAGCGTCTCGGGGTTGAACGTGTTGCCGGGGCCGTGCGGCCCTCCCACGCGGACCGCGTACCGGGTTCCTGGCTGGAGCAGGGCAGACGTGACCTCCCACACGCCGCCCGGCCGACGCTCGAGCGCGGCCTGGTCCGTGACCCAATCGAGGTCGGTGGCGTCGAAGACGACCAGCTCCATCGACGAGGCGTTGCCCGACCAGACCCGCAGGGTGCCGCCGCCGTCGTGCAGGCGGACGCCGAGATCGTCGAGGGCCGATCCACCGGGGACGACGGGGACGCGGGAGTCAGGCATGAATACACCCTAGGCGTGTTGCATTTCAGTCTCATGTCGGCGCGGACCCGGTCCCAGAGGCACGACCGTGTCCGCACGACCGGGGATCGGGGGAGAATCGAGGTATGCGGCACTACCTCGATCACGCGGCGACCACGCCTCTGCGCGCGGAGGCCCGCGACGCCTGGCTCGAGGCGGCGACCGTCGTGGGCAACGCCTCGTCGACGCACGGCGCCGGACAGGACGCGCGGCGCCTGCTGGAGGAGTCGAGGGAGCGGCTCGCCGCGGTGCTCCACGCCGACCCGATCGAGGTCGTGTTCACCTCGGGGGGCACGGAGTCGATCAACCTCGCCGTGCAGGGGCTCTGGCGCGCACGGGACGCGGGCACCACCGCGATCGTGCTGCCCGACGGGGAGCATCACGCCACGATGGACACCGTCGCGGCTCTCGCCGCGGAGGGCGCGGAGGTCCGCGCGGTGCCGGTGTCGCCGGAGGCGCGCATCGATGACCCCCGCTTCGCCGCCGCGCTTCCGGGTGCCGCGCTCGCGACGGCTCTGGTCGCCAACAACGAGGCCGGCACGATCAACGATGTGGCCGCCCTCGCGGCGGCGGCGGCCGACAACCGCGTGCCGTTGCACCTCGACGCGGTCGCGGCCCTGGGCCACGTGCCGCTCTCCTTCCGGGGCCTGCGCGGGTCGGCGGAGGGTCATGGCGGGCTCGTCGCGCTGAGCATCGCGGGCCACAAGGTGGGTGCTCCGGTCGGGACCGGCGCACTGCTGGTCGCCCGGTCGGCTCGCCTCGCTCCGCTGCTGCGCGGCGGTGGACAGCAGCGGGGGCTCCGGGCAGGCACGCAGGACGTGGCGGGTGCGGCGGCGCTGGCCACCGCGGTCGAGCTGGCCGAGAGCGAGCGCGAGGAGGAGGCGCGTCGGCTGCGTGCTCTGCGCGACCGCCTCGTCGAGGGCGTTCGCGCGCGGGTGCCCGCCGCCGAGCTCCTGGGCGACCCGCACGTGCGGTTGCCGGGCAATGCGCAGCTGCTGTTCCCGGGGGCCGTGGGGGAGAGCCTGCTCTTCCTCCTCGACGTCGCCGGGGTATCGGTGTCCACCGGCTCGGCCTGTCAGGCGGGGGTCGCGGAGCCCTCCCACGTGGTGATGGCGATGGGCCGGTCGGAGCGAGACGCCCGCAGCGTGCTGCGCTTCTCTCTGGGGCGCACCTCCCGCGATGATGACGTGGACGCCGTGCTGTCGGTGATCGCGGACGCGTATGCGCGTGCGTCCGGCGCCGGCTCAGCTGCGCGCTCGTAGACTGGACCCATGCGTATCCTTGCGGCGATGAGCGGCGGCGTCGACTCCGCCGTCGCCGCGGCGAGGGCGGTCGAGGCCGGGCATGACGTCGTCGGCGTGCACCTCGCCCTGTCCCGCGCGGGCGGGACGCTGCGCACGGGCAGCCGCGGCTGCTGCACGATCGAGGACGCGCTCGATGCGCGCCGCGCCGCCGACCTGCTCGGGATCCCCTTCTACGTGTGGGACTTCTCGGAGCGGTTCCGTGACGACGTGATCGACGACTTCATCGCCGAGTACCGCGCCGGGCGCACCCCGAACCCCTGTATGCGCTGCAACGAGAAGATCAAGTTCGCCGCGCTCCTGGAGCGGGCGATCGAGCTGGGCTTCGACGCCGTCTGCACGGGGCACTACGCCACCCTGATCGAGGGGCCGGACGGCCGGGAGCTGCACCGGGCATCCGACAACGCCAAGGACCAGTCGTACGTGCTCGGTGTGCTCACTGCCGAGCAGCTCGCGCACACCTACTTCCCGCTCGGCACGACGCCCTCCAAAGCGGTCGTGCGCGCTGAGGCGGCAGCCAGGGGCCTGACCGTCGCCCAGAAGCCCGACAGCCACGACATCTGCTTCATCCCGGACGGCGACACGCGCGGGTGGCTGGCGGAGAAGGTCGGTGCGGAGACCGGGGAGATCGTCGACCGCAGCGGCGCGGTGGTCGGCGAGCACGAGGGCGCGCACGCCTTCACGGTGGGGCAGCGGCGAGGGCTCAAGCTCGGGGTGCCGGCCGCGGACGGCAAGCCCCGGTTCGTGCTGGAGGTCCGGCCGGTGTCCAACACCGTGGTCGTCGGGCCGAAGGAGGCGCTCGCGATCGCCGAGATCGCGGGGGAGCGGTTCAGCTGGGCCGGCGCGGCGCCCGTGGAGTCGTCCTTCGCATGCGACGTGCAGATCCGCGCGCACGCCGACCCCGTTCCCGCCACGGCCACCGTGACCGCGGACGGCGTCCGTGTGGCTCCGGAGGTTCCGCTCGACGGCGTCGCACCGGGGCAGACCGCGGTGTTGTACGTCGGCACGCGCGTGCTGGGCCAGTTCACGATCGACACCACGGTCTCGGCGGTTCCGGTCGGCGTCTGATCCCGGCGGATGTCGGCGGCCGCTCCTAGACTGAGCAGGTGGCGGAGAACATCTCACTGGAAGACGCTCGGATCGAGGCCGAGGAGCTGACGACCCGCATCCTCGAGGCCAAAGACGCCTACTACGGACGCGACACCTCGCTCGTCGACGACGCGACCTACGACGGGTGGATGCGGCGTCTGGAAGAGCTGGAGCGCCTGCACCCCGAACTGCAGGGCCAGGACTCGCCGACGCAGATGGTGGGAGCGGCGGAGGCCACCGGTCTCGCCACGATCGAGCACGCCGAGCGCATGCTCAGCCTCGACAACGTGTTCTCCGTCGACGAGCTGCGGGAGTGGGCGGCCAAAACCCGCGCGGCGGCCGGTCGTGACGTCGACTGGCTCACCGAGCTCAAGATCGATGGGCTCGCGATCAACCTCCGCTACGAGAACGGGGTGCTCACCTCCGCCGCCACACGCGGTGACGGCCGGGTGGGCGAGATCGTGACGGAGAACGCGCTCCGTCTGCCGGAGATCCCGCAGCGACTGCGTGGTGAGGGGCATCCGCCGATCGTCGAGGTCCGCGGCGAGGTGTTCATCCCGGTCGCGGCGTTCGAACGGCTCAACGCCGCGCAGGCCGCCTTCCGCGAGCGCGCCTACGCCGACGCGCTCGCCCGGTGGGAGGCACGCGGCGGCGTGAAGAAGCCGTTCGACGAGGAGAAGGCGCGCACGGCTGCGGCACGTCGGTTCCCCGCGTTCGCGAATCCGCGCAACGCCGCCAGCGGTGGTCTGCGCCAGCAGATCGACAAGAAGGACGGGCTCGAACTGGAGGCGGGGCTCCTGCGGATCGAGTCGCTCGCGCTGTACGTGCACGGCATCGGCGCCTGGGCACAGCCGCCGGTGGCCGCGCAGAGCCAGGTGTACGACCTGCTGGCTGAATGGGGCCTGCCGACGAGCCCGCACACCCGGGTGTGCCGCAGCATCGATGAGGTCGTCGACTTCGTGGAGTACTACGGCGAGCACCGGCACGACATCGAGCACGAGCTCGACGGGATCGTGGTGAAGGTCGACGAGCTGGAGCTGCATGACGAGCTCGGCGCGACCAGCCGGGCACCCCGGTGGGCGATCGCCTACAAGTACCCGCCGGAGGAGGTGCAGACGACGCTCCTCGACATCGTGGTGTCGGTCGGACGCACGGGCCGGGCGACCCCGTTCGCGGTGATGGCGCCCGCGCACGTCGCGGGGTCGGTCGTGCGTCAGGCCACGCTGCACAACAAGGACGTCGTGAAGGCCAAGGGCGTGCTCATCGGCGACACCGTGGTGCTGCGCAAGGCCGGTGACGTGATCCCCGAGGTGCTCGGGCCGGTCGTGGAGAAGCGGGACGGCACCGAGCGCGAGTTCGTGATGCCTGCCGACTGTCCGGAGTGCGGAACACCGCTGCGGCCGATGAAAGAGGGCGACATCGACCTGCGCTGCCCGAACGCGCGCTCGTGTCCCGCACAGGTTCGCGGGCGTGTCGAGCACATCGGGTCGCGCGGCGCGCTCGACGTCGAGGCGCTGGGCGAGGTCACGGCCGCGGCCCTCACGCAGCCGACGTCACCCGCCGTGCCGCCGCTGGAGACGGAGGCCGGGCTGTTCGCGCTGACGCTCGACCAGCTCGTGCCGATCGAGGTCGTGGTCCGGGATGCCGAGACCGGGCTGCCGCGTGAGGACGAGGACGGCCTGGTGAAGACGAGGGCGCCGTTCCGCCGGAACCCGACGGCGGCCGAGAGGAAGGCGGGGCGCGAGGGTCCCCAGCCCTCCTCGCAGGCGCTCACGCTCCTCGCCGAGCTCGAGAAGGCCAAGACGAAAGACCTGTGGCGACTCCTCGTCGCGCTGAACATCCGTCACGTGGGCCCGGTGGCGGCTCGAGCCCTCGCGCAGTGGTTCGGTTCGCTGGACGCGATCCGGGCGGCCTCCCGGGAGGAGCTCGCCGCGGTCGAGGGCGTCGGCGGGATCATCGCCGACTCGCTGCTCGCATGGTTCGAGGTCGACTGGCACCAGGAGATCGTGCGGCGCTGGAGCGAGGTGGGGGTGCAGTGGGCGACGCCGGGGCACCCGGGGCCCGGGGCTGCGGTCGCCGAGGGCGGAGTGCTCGACGGGCTCACGGTCGTCGCGACGGGTTCGCTCGACGGGTACACGCGCGAGGGAGCGCAGGAGGCGATCATCAAGGCGGGGGGCAAGGCCGCGTCGAGCGTGTCGAAGAAGACCGACTTCGTCGCGGCAGGTCCGGGCGCCGGCTCCAAGCTCGCGAAGGCCGAGGAACTGGGCATCCGCATCCTCGACGCTGCACAGTTCCACCTGCTGGTGACCGAGGGACCCGACGCCCTCGGCTGAACGGGTGCCCGCGGGTCAGGTGTCCGTGGGAGGCAGGAACTGCAGCAGCCGAGGGGAGTCGGCGAAGCCGAGCCCGCGGTACAGCGTCACGGCCTCCTCGCTCGAATGCACGGTGACGCGTCCTGCGCCGAGGGACACCGCGTGAGCGCACGCCGCCGCGACCAGTGCTCGCCCGGTCCCGCGCCCGCGGTGCTCCGGCAGCACGAACACGCTCTGCACGTCGGCCGAGACCCGGTCCGCGGCCCCGGGGCGCGGCACCCGGGGGAGCATCGCGACCCAGGCGACCCCGACGGGGTCGCCGTCGTCCGCCCTCGCTACGAACGCCGAGTGCGTGTCCTCGTGGAGGCTCCACCAGGCGGCGAGCTCCGCCGTGAACTCGTCGAACGACCGTCCCGCCGTCAGCTCGTCTGGCACGTCCTGCCACTTGAGCAGTGCGAGCCCCGCGACGTCTCGGCGGTCCGCACGGTCGATACGCACGATCAGCTCTTGTGACGGGGCTTCCGGAACGGCTTGTCCTCGCGGGGACCGCGGGGTCCGCGATCGTCACGGTCATGGCGGTCACCGCGGTAGCCGCGGCCCGCGCTGTCGTCGTTCCCGCGGTCGCGCGCAGCTCCCCGGCGTGCCCCGGGGCCACGGTCGGGCGCGATCTCGATCAGCCGCCCGGAGATGCGGGTGTCGCGGAGCTTCTCGAGGACGGCGGGGTCGAGGTTGGCCGGCAGCTCCACGATCGAGAAGTCGGGGCGGATGTTGATGGCGCCGAAGTCGTCGCGACCGAGGCCGCCCTCGTTCGCGAGCGCGCCGACGATCTGCCGCGGCTCCACGCGGTGCCGGCGTCCGACCTCGATGCGGTACGCCGCATAGTCGCCACGGCCCCGGCGTTCCCTGGGCTCACGCGTCTCCCGCGTGTCGCGCGGTGCGCGCTCACGCGGCGGACGGTTGTCGGCGGCGACAGCTCGGGCGAGCGGGTCGTCCGCGGGGTCGAGGAGGAGCGGTCGCTCACCCTGCGCGACCACGGCGAGAGCCGCGGCGACATCGCTTTCGGGCACGTCGTGGTGGCGCACATAGTGGGCGATGATGTCGCGGAACGCGTCGATGCGGGCGGTCTCGGACAGCGCGGTCGTGATGGCGTCGTCGAAGCGTGCGAGGCGCGTGGTGTTGACGTCCTCCGTGGTCGGCAGCTGCATCTGCGTCGGCGTTTGACGCGTGGCCTTCTCGATGTGCTTCAGCAGGTAGCGCTCGCGCGGGGTGATGAAGCTGATCGCGTCCCCGGTCCGCCCGGCGCGCCCGGTCCGGCCGATGCGGTGCACGTACGACTCGGTGTCGGTGGGGATGTCGAAGTTGATGACGTGGCTGATGCGCTCCACGTCGAGACCGCGCGCGGCGACGTCGGTCGCGACCAGGATGTCGAGCTTGCCGTCCTTGAGCTGGTTGACACTGCGCTCGCGCTGCACCTGCGGCACGTCGCCGTTGATCGCGGCGGCGGAGTAGCCGCGAGCGCGGAGCTTCTCCGCGAGCGTCTCGGTCTCGTTCTTGGTGCGGACGAAGACGATCATCCCGTCGAAGTTCTCCACCTCGAGGATGCGCGTGAGAGCGTCCACCTTCTGCGCGTACGACACCACGAGGTACCGCTGGGTGATGTTCGTGTTGGTCGCGGTCTTGGACTTGACCGTGATCTCCTCCGGGTCGCGGAGGTACTGCTGCGCGAGGCGTCGGATCTGGGCGGGCATCGTGGCGGAGAACAGCGCGACCTGCTTCTCCTCCGGCGTCTGGGCGAGGATCTGCTCGACATCCTCCGCGAAGCCCATCTTCAGCATCTCATCCGCCTCGTCGAGCACCAGGTACTGCAGCTCCGAGAGGTCGAGCGTGCCCTTGGCGAGGTGGTCCATGATGCGACCGGGGGTTCCGACGACCACGTGCACACCGCGGCGCAGCGCCGACAGCTGCACGCCGTACCCCTGACCGCCGTACACGGGCAGCACGTGGACGCCCTTCATGCGTGAGGCGTACGACTCGAACGCCTCGCACACCTGCAGCGCCAGCTCGCGCGTGGGGGCGAGCACGAGGGCCTGCGGGGTCTTCTGTGCGGTGTCGAGGCGCTCCAGCACGGGGAGCGCGAAGGCCGCGGTCTTGCCGGTGCCGGTCTGCGCCATGCCCACCACGTCGCGGCCCGACAGCAGGGTCGGGATCGTCGCGGCCTGGATCGGGGAGGGGGTCTCGTAGCCGAGGTCTCGGATGGCCTTGAGGACGGGCCCGGTGATGCCGAGCTCCTCGAATCCGGGGGTTGCGGGGGACTCGTCCGGGGCGTCGGTGGGCACTGCGTCTTCAGGGGTCACTTCCCAAGGGTAGCGCGCGCCGGCCGCCACCACCTGTGCAGACGGCTCAGGCGCCGGTGGTGAGCGCGAGCAGCTTCTCCTTGACCTGGCGGCGCAGGACCTTGCCGATGAGCGACTTCGGCAGCTCGTCGACCACGAACACGCGGCGCGGCACCTTGTACGGGGTGAGGATGCTGCGGGCGTACGCGCGGATCGCTTCGACGTCGACGTCGGCGCCTCCGTCGACGACGATCGCGGCGACGACCTCCTCGCCCGAGTGCTCGCTGGGCAGTCCGACGACGGCGGCGTCCACGACCGACGGGTGCTGCCGCAGCGCGTTCTCGACCTCGGTGGGGGCGACGTTGAAGCCGCCGGTGATGATCAGCTCCTTGATGCGGTCGACGATGCGGACGAAGCCGGCCTCGTCGATCGTGACGATGTCTCCCGTGCGGTACCAGCCGTCGACGAACACGGCGTCGGTCTCCTCCGGCTTGCCGTAGTAGCCGGAGAACACCTGCGGGCCGCGGACGACGAGCTCGCCCGCCGACCCCGCCGGTACGTCCTGCGTCGGGTCCTCGGGGTCGACCACGCGGCACTCCGTTCCGGGGAGGGGGAGGCCGACGGTGCCCGGCACGCGGTTGTCGGCCACGGGGTTCGCCATCAGCACGGGCGAGCACTCGCTCAGCCCGTAGCCCTCGACGAGGTACCCGTGGGTCGCGGCCTCGAAGGGGACGACCAGGTCGTGCGGCAGGGCCATCGCCCCGGAGATCGCGACCTCGATGCCGTCCAGGGAGACGCCCTTCGCCTGCGCGGCCGCGAGCAGCCGGTCGGCGATCGGGGGCACGAGCGGGAGGAAGGTGGCGGGGTGCTTCTTGACGACATCGAGCACGAGGTCGGGGTCGAACTTGGGGAACAGCACGAGCCGCGCCCCCATCGACATCGCGAACGTGAGGCACAGCGTCAGCCCGTAGGCGTGGAACATCGGCAGCACGGCGTACACCACGCAGCCCTTGCCGCGCTGGATCGACGGCACCCATGCCTGCGCCTGCGCCGCGTTCGCCAGCAGGTTGCGGTGCGTCAGCGCGGCGCCCTTCGGAGTTCCGGTGGTGCCCGAGGTGTACTGGATGATCGCGAGGTCGTCCGTGTTCGGTCTCGGATGCGACGCCGGAAGCGGGTCGGAGGCCACGAGCGAGTCCCACACCACGGTTCCGCGCACGCGCTCGGTCAGCGCTGCCCTGGAATCGCGCGCCTTCGCGACGGGCAGCCGCAGAGCGAAGCGGGTGAGGGCGGGCATCGCGCGCGTCACGTCGACGGAGACGAGGTTCGTCACGGCGAGGTCGGCGGGGAAGTCCTGCACGGTGGCGACGACCTTGTTCCACACGATCGCGTGCTTGGCGCCGTGATCCTCGAACTGCTTCCGCAGCTCGCGCGGCGTGTAGAGCGGGTTGTGCTCGACGACGACGGCGCCCAGACGCAGCACGGCGTAGAAGGCGATGATGTGCTGCGGGCAGTTCGGCAGCACGATCGCGACCGGGTCGCCCGCACGCACGCCGAGGTCGCGGAGTCCGGTGGCCGCCCGGTCGATCGCGTCCTGCAGTCGGGCGTAAGTGGTCTCACGGCCGAAGAACTGCAGCGCGGGAGCGTCGGGGTAGTCGCGGGCGGACGCGGCGACGATGTCGACGAGGGAACCGGTGACGGGGGCGAGATCCTCGGGGACGCCGTCGGCGTAGCTGGCGATCCACGGGCGAGGAGGCTGGAACGTGCTCACGCGCCCAGCTTATGCGCGCCGCGACGCGCCGAGCGGGCGACGGCACCCCAACTAGACTGGGGTCGTGTCTGAAATCACCCCTGATCTTGTGCGCCATCTCGGCGTGCTCGCGCGCATCCAGCTGAACGACGACGAGGTGACGCGGCTCACGGGCCAGCTCGACGCCATCGTCGACAACATCGCCAAGGTGTCGGAGGTGGCCACGGCCGACGTCGCCGCCACGAGCCACCCGATCCCCCTGAGCAACGTCTTCCGTCCAGACGTCGTCGGGCAGACGCTCACGCACGAGCAGGTGCTGCAGAACGCCCCCGACGCCGCCGACGGCCGCTTCCGGGTGACCGCGATCCTGGGAGAAGAGCAGTGAGCGACATCATCCGGCTGACCGCGGCGGAACTCGCCGACAAGCTCGCGGCGCGTGAGGTCTCCAGCGTCGAGGCCACCCAGGCGCACCTGGACCGTATCGCCGCGGTCGACGGCGACGTGCACGCGTTCCTCCACATCAACGAGCACGCGCTCGACGCGGCCGCTGCCGTCGACGCACGCCGTGCGGCAGGGGAGGAGCTCGGCCCGATCGCGGGGGTCCCGCTCGCCATCAAGGATGTCCTGGTCACCACCGACCAGCCGACCACCAGCGGCTCGCGCATCCTCGAGGGCTACCGGTCGCCGTACGACGCGACCGTCGTCGCCCGCTCGCGCGCGGCCGGTCTCATCCCGCTCGGCAAGACGAACATGGACGAGTTCGCCATGGGCTCGTCGACGGAGCACTCCGCGTACGGCCCGACGCGGAACCCGTGGGATCTCGACCGGATCCCCGGTGGATCCGGCGGCGGTTCGGCCGCCGCCGTGGCCGCGTTCGAGGCCCCGCTCGCGCTCGGCTCGGACACGGGCGGCTCGATCCGTCAGCCTGCTCACGTGACCGGCACGGTCGGGGTGAAGCCCACGTACGGCGGAGTCAGCCGCTACGGCGCGATCGCCCTCGCGTCGAGCCTCGACCAGGTCGGCCCGGTCACCCGCACGGTGCTCGACGCCGGTCTGCTGCACGATGCGATCGGCGGCCACGACCCGAAGGACTCGACGTCGCTCGACGAGCGGTGGCCGTCGTTCGCCGCTGCAGCGCGTGAAGGTGCGAGCGGGGACGGCCTCAGAGGTCTCCGCGTCGGTGTCATCCGCGAGCTTCCCGACAGCGGCTTCCAGCCGGGGGTCGCCGCGTCGTTCCGCAGCGCCCTCGCGCTCCTGGAGGCTCAGGGCGCCGAGATCGTCGAAATCGATGCGCCGCACTTCGAGTACGGCGTCGCCGCGTACTACCTGATCCTCCCGGCGGAGGCGTCCAGCAACCTGGCGAAGTTCGACTCGGTCCGCTTCGGTCTGCGCGTGACGCCGGAGGGTAACCCCACGGTCGAGGACGTCATGTCCGCCACGCGCGACGCCGGATTCGGCGACGAGGTGAAGCGACGCATCATCCTCGGCACCTACGCGCTGTCCGCGGGCTACTACGACGCGTACTACGGCAGCGCCCAGAAGGTCCGCACGCTCATCCAGCAGGACTTCGCCGCCGCCTTCGGCCAGGTCGACGTGATCGCCACGCCTTCGGCGCCGACCACGGCGTTCAAGCTCGGCGAGAAGATCGACGATCCGCTGCAGATGTATCTCAACGACATCACCACGATCCCCGCGAACCTCGCGGGTGTGCCCGGCATCTCGATCCCGAGCGGCCTGTCCGACGACGACGGCCTGCCCGTGGGCATCCAGTTCCTGGCTCCGGCCAGGGAGGACGCCCGTCTCTACCGCGTGGGAGCGGCGCTGGAGACACTCCTCGTCGACTCGTGGGGGGCGCCGCTCCTCACCCGCGCACCGCAGCTCGCAGGAGGGAACCGCTGATGGCCGCCGCAGCCAAGCTGATGGACTTCGACAGGGCTCTCGAGCTGTTCGAGCCTGTGCTCGGGTTCGAGGTGCACGTCGAGCTCAACACGAACACCAAGATGTTCTCCGACGCGCCGAACCCGGCGAACGAGGCGTATCACGCCGCCGAGCCCAACACGCTCATCGCCCCGGTCGACCTCGGTCTGCCCGGGTCGCTGCCGGTCGTGAACGAGACGGCCGTGCGCTCGTCGATCAGCCTCGGACTCGCACTGGGCTGCTCGATCGCGGAGTCGAGCCGGTTCGCGCGGAAGAACTACTTCTACCCCGACCTCGGCAAGAACTACCAGATCTCGCAGTACGACGAGCCGATCGCGTTCGAGGGGTCGGTCGAGGTGGAGCTCGAAGACGGCACCATGGTGACCATCCCGATCGAGCGCGCGCACATGGAGGAGGACGCGGGCAAGCTCACCCACATGGGCGGCGCGACCGGACGCATCCAGGGCGCGGAGTACTCGCTGGTCGACTACAACCGCGCAGGGGTGCCGCTGGTGGAGATCGTCACCAAGACGATCTTCGGCACCGAGCACCGGGCGCCGGAGGTGGCGAAGGCGTACGTGGCGGCGATCCGCGACATCGTGCGCGGTCTGGGCATCTCGGAGGCCCGGCTGGAGCGGGGCAACCTGCGCTGCGACGCCAACGTGTCGCTGCGCCCGCGGGGGCAGGAGAGGCTCGGCACGCGTACCGAGACGAAGAACGTCAACTCGATGCGCTCCGTGGAACGCGCCGTCCGGTACGAGATCCAGCGCCAGGCGCAGATCCTCGCCGACGGCGGCACGATCATCCAGGAGACCCGCCACTGGCACGAGGACACCGGCACCACCTCGCCGGGCCGTCCGAAGTCCGACGCGGACGACTACCGGTACTTCCCCGAGCCGGACCTCCTCCCTGTGCAGCCGGCCCCGGAGCTGATCGAGGAGCTGCGCGCGGCACTGCCCGAGCAGCCCGTCGCGCGGCGCCGCCGGCTCATGGCCGAGTGGGGTTTCACGCCGCTGGAGTTCCAGGACGTCCGCAACGGCGGTCTGCTCGACGTCGTCGAGGCGACGATCGCGGCGGGCGCGACGCCGGCGACCGCGCGCAAGTGGTGGACGGGTGAGATCAGCCGCCTGGCGAACGCGCAGGAGAAGGACGCCGCGGAGCTGATCACCCCCGAGAACGTCGCGGCGTTGCAGAAGCTCGTCGACGAGGGGACCCTCACCGACAAGCTCGCCCGCCAGGTGCTCGAGGGCGTCATCGCCGGCGAGGGCACTCCGCAGCAGGTGGTCGATGCCCGGGGCCTGGCCGTGGTGTCCGACGACGGCGCGCTCGTCGCGGCGATCGATGAGGCCCTCGCCGCACAGCCCGACGTGATGGCGAAGATCCAGGACGGCAAGGTGCAGGCCGCCGGTGCGATCATCGGTGCGGTCATGAAGGCCATGAAGGGTCAGGCCGACGCCGCACGCGTGCGCGAGCTCATCCTCGAGCGCGCTGCCCAGTAGCCGTCTCTCCCGGGCCTCGTGTCCGGGGCCCGGGAGAGAATGGACGCATGGGACACGGTGACGGCAGAGGGCGCATGGTGTCCGCGGCCGATGCCGACGACAGCGGAACCCGCATCCTGCATGTCGACATGGACGCGTTCTACGCCGCGGTCGAGGTGCTCGACGATCCGAGTCTGCGGGGCATGCCCCTCATCATCGGCTCGCCGGACGGTCGTTCCGTCGTCTCCAGCGCCTCGTACGAGGCGCGGCGCTACGGCGTTCGGTCCGCGATGCCCGTCTCGCAGGCTCTCCGCCTGTGCCCGACGGCCAGGGTGGTACCGCCGCACTTCCCCCGCTATCAGGCGGTCTCGCGCCAGGTGATGGCGATCTTCGAGTCGTTCACCCCGCTGGTGGAGCCCCTGTCCGTCGATGAGGCGTTCCTCGATGTGCAGGGCGTGCGTCGGCTGTGGGGGAGCCCGGCGAGGATCGCCGCGCAGATCCGGGAGCGCGTCTCGGCGGAGGTCGGCATCACGTGCTCTGTGGGCGTGGCCGAGACGAAGCACGTCGCCAAGATGGCGTCGACGATCGCGAAACCCGACGGCATGCTCGTGGTATCGGCCGCGGAGACGCTCGACTTCCTGGCCCCGCGGTCGGTGCGCGCGTTGTGGGGTGTGGGGCCGAAGGCGGCGGAGGCGCTGGAGGCGCGAGGCATCCGTACGATCGGCGACATCAGGGCGACCACGACCGACATGCTCGACCGTGCAGTGGGCCCGGCGCTGAGTGCGCGGCTGGCGCAGCTCTCGTGGGGCCGGGATGCGCGGGCGGTGGACACCGAGCGCGTGGAGAAGAGTATCGGACACGAGGAGACGTTCAACGTCGATGTCGACGACCGCGCGTTCCTGCGTGCGGAGCTGTTGCGGCTGGCCGATCGCGTGGGCGCGCGGTTGCGTCGTGCCGGGTGGGAGACGTCGACCGTGTCGATCAAGATCCGCTTCGCCGACTTCCGCACGGTCACCCGGTCGCAGACCCTGAGCGACCCGACCGCCGTGAGCCAGCGCATCGGGGAAGCGGCGCAGAGTCTGTTCGAGCAGATCGATCGGCGCGATCCGATCCGTCTGGTCGGCGTGCGGGCCGAGAGACTGCAGCCGGCGGGCGGCTCCGCCCTGGCGCTCTGGGACGACGACGAGGACTGGCGCCGCGTGGAGGGGGCGGTGGACGAGGCGATCGCCCGCTTCGGGACGGCGACGATCAGCCGCGCGCGTCACATCGGTCGCGGCGAGGGTCGCGGGGCCGCGCGGCATCCGAAAGACCACGGCATCGCGGATTGAGGGGCGCGCACGCGGGCGGGGTCGGCTACCGTGGGAGCATGCCGAACATTGCACTGGAACTCGGGAAGCAGGTCGCGTCCTTCGGCGTGAAGAGCGCGTACGGTGAGCCGCAGGATGTCGACGGCGTGAGCGTGACGCCGGTCGCATTCACCTACTCCGGTTTCGGGGGCGGCAGCGGCGACGGTGCCGAGGGCGGCGGCGGGGGCGGTGTCTCGATTCCCGTCGGCGTCTACGTGCGCCGCGAGGAGGGGCTCCGCTTCGAGCCGAACATCGTGACGCTGCTCGTCGTGGCGGTGCCCTTCGTGTGGGTCACCGGTCGTGCCCTCACGCGCATCATCCGTGCCCTCAAGAAGTGACGATCCCGTCGCGGCGGCGCTTCGCCAGGCCGCGGCACTGATCGCGCAGGACATCCGCGGCCTCGCTGCGGCGAACCCGATGGTGGTCATCGACGGCGGGAGCGGTGCTGGCAAGACCTCGCTGGCGGAGCTGCTCGCGCGGAACTGGCCGCTCGTCGGACGGGTGCAGGTCATCGCCCTCGACTCGCTGTACCCGGGCTGGGACGGCCTGGAGTCCGGCGCGGAGCGAGCGGTGGACGGAATCCTGCGGCCGCACGGGCGGGGCCTGCTCGGCTCCTGGCGTCGGTGGGACTGGGAGCAGAACACGGAGGCGGAGAGTCATGCCGTCGACCCATCGCTCGGTGTGATCGTCGAAGGCAGCGGCATCCTCCGTCCGTCGACGGCCGACCTCGCCGATGTCCGCATCTGGGTGGAGGCGGGGGAGGAGTCGCGAAAGGCGCGCGCGCTCGCGAGGGACGGCGACACGTACCGACCGCACTGGGAGCGGTGGGCGGCGCAGGAGCGTCAGCACCTCCTGCAGCACCACCCGCGCGAGCTGGCGACGCGCATCGTCACGGTGCCGTGACCGCCGGTATCCGGTCTCAGGCCCCGATGTCGTCGGCCGCTTCGATGAGCAGTTCGAGCCGGTAGCCGAGCCAGTCGTACACGGCCATCGCCTCCCCACCCGCGACGGGCTCCTCCACGGTGAGGCCGAGCCGCGTCGCGATCACCAGACGGATGGCGGTGAGGGTGCGCAGCCAGGCGTCGATGTCGCTTCGCCGGATCGTCACCTCCCGGGGCTCGCGGGCCTGTTCCGGCGTGAGCGGCGCCTCCGGGTCGAAGGCGGACAGCGCCGACCGCACGGTGCGCGCATCCAGGACACGCCGGTCGGTCACGTCGTCGCGAGTGGCCGCTGCGAACGCGGCGGCGGCCCCCTCGTCGTCGGGATAGGGGTTGGGCGTCAGTCGGGCGATCGCGGGGTCATTCGGATCCTGCTCGGCGATGAGGGTGAGGAAGTCGTCGACGATCCGCAGGAGCTGGGCGCCCTCGATGGCGGCGACGGTGAGGATGAGGGGGGCGGTCATGCGGATGCCTTCCGCACGGTCGCCCAGAGCCCGTAGTCGTGCATCGCCTGCGCGTGGACCTCCATCGTCTCGCGCGGCCCTGTCGCCACGATCGCGTGGCCCTCGTTGTGCACGGCGAGCATGAGTGCGGTGGCGTGCTCCTCGGTGTAGCCGAAGTAGGTGCGGAAGACACGGACCACGTAGCTCATGAGGTTCACCGGGTCGTTCCAGACGACGACCTGCCAGGGCTCGAGCGGCGCGGCGGACAGATCCGTGCTCTCGTCGAGATCGGGGAGTGCCGTGCTCATCGTCACGCCCATCCCAGCTCGTGCAGGTGCGCATCGTCGATGCCGTGGAAGTGCGCGATCTCGTGCACGAGCGTCGTGTGGATCTCGTCGCGCAGTTCATCGAGGGTCTCGCACTGGGCGAGGTGCGGCTCGCGGTAGACGATGATCCGATCCGGGAGTTCGCCCATGCCGTACTGTGTGCGTTCCGTCAGTGCGAGACCGTCGTACATCCCCAGCAGGTCGAGACTGCCGTCCTCGGGGCGGTCCTCGACCACGAACACGACGTTGTCGAGGCGGTCCACCATGTCGTCGGGCAGCAGGTCCAGCTCCTCGATCACGAGGGCCTCGAATGCGCCGGCGTCCATGTCCATCCAGACCAGCCTAGGGGCCATTCGGGACACCGGTCAGTGCAGCAGGACCAGCAGCGCTGCCACGAGGATGAACAGGCCGCCGAAGACGGCGTTGAGGATGCGCTGCCCGCGCGGCGAGGCCGTCAGGCGGCGGAAGGGCCGGGCCGCCACCGCGAAGAACCCCCACATCACCAGCACGTCGACCACGACGACCGTCGCGATCAGCGCGAGGTATTGGGGAAGCTGTGGCTGGTCGAGCCGGATGAACTGGGGAATGAACGCGAGGAAGAAGACGATCGCCTTGGGGTTGAGCAGGTTGACCCAGAAGCCCCGGCGCATCATCGACCAATGGCTCTCGTGCGCCGGTGCGGGGATGGGCGCGTCGTCGAGCGGTGGTGTCGGGCGGCTGAGGATGAGGCGGAGGCCGAGGAAGACGAGGTAGGCGGCGCCCGCGTAGCGGATGAGGGTGAACAGCACCTCGGATCGGGAGACGAGCAGACCGACGCCCGCGGCGACGATCACGACGTGAACGATCAGAGCGATCTGCTGGCCGATGATGCCCCAGATGGAGCGCCGCCAGCCCTGCGACAGGGAGTTCGACATCGTGTTGATCGCGCCAGCGCCGGGCGTGAAGCTGATCACCACCGACGCGGTGAGGAGCGAGAACCAGACCGCCAGTGACACGGCTCCAGTCTAGAGCCGCAGGGCAGCGTCGATCCGCGCCTCGAAACGGAAGAAGCCCGGTTCCGAGGAACCGGGCTTCTTCTCTCCGGGTGAGTAACGGGGCTTGAACCCGCGACCTCCTGGACCACAACCAGGCGCTCTACCAACTGAGCTATACCCACCATGCGCCCGCCTGCGCGGGCAACCCTACGAGTCTATTACATGTTCGAGGTGAACTCCGACACGGTGCGCGTCGCGATCTCCTTGGCGTCGTCGCTCGACGGACCCGGCTCGTCGACGAACACGGCCTCCCGGTAGTAGCGGAGCTCACGGATGGACTCGAGGATGTCGGCGAGGGCCCGGTGTCCGCCGTCCTTGGCCGGGGCCTGGAAGAACACCCGGGGATACCAGCGCCGGGAGAGTTCCTTGATGCTCGACACGTCCACGTTGCGGTAGTGCAGCCACTGGTCGACCTGCGGCATGTACTTGGCGAGGAACATGCGGTCGGTGCCGATCGTGTTGCCTGCGAGGGGTGCCTTGCGCTCGAGCGGGACGAAGCGACGGATGTAGGCGAGCGTCTGCTCCTCGGCTTCCGCGAGCGTGACGCCCCGCGGGATCTCCTCGATCAGCCCGGAGGTCTCGTGCATCTTCGTGACGAAGTCGTTCATGTGGGACAGCGCCTGATCGCTCGGCTTGATCACGACCTGGAATCCGGGGTCGAGGGGACGCAGCTCGAAGTCGGTGACGACGACCGCGATCTCGACGAGCTCATCCACGGAGAGATCGAGGCCCGTCATCTCGCAGTCGATCCAGACCAGGCGATCGTTCTCGGAGGCAGCTACCATGTCGTCATCCTATCGAGGGCACCGACATCGCCCGCCTGCCCGCGGTACGGTAGGACTGTCCGCCTCCGTAGCTCAGGGGATAGAGCAGGAGCCTTCTAATCTCTTGGTCGCAGGTTCGAATCCTGCCGGGGGCGCTTCCGATCGACGTAGCGACGGCATCAGCAGTGGCGAAGCGCGGCCACGGCATCGTCGGCACGCCAGAACTCTCCGATCAGCCGGAAGCGGCCGGTCGCGAGGTGCAGCCGCTCCGCCCGGTAGCGCAGACCGAGCGGGTCCGGCACGATCCTCAGGTGACCGAGGACATACTCCCGCGAGTCCTGGACCCGCCACAGGTGGTCGGCGGCGCGGACCAGATGCTCCTTCTCCGAGGAGAGACGAGGTGCGGCGAAGGGCACCTCGGGGGCCGTGGCGGACGTTCGTTCAGACATCGATTTCTCCCTTCCTGCAACAACGCTACGACGGGCCACCGACATTCGCGCCGCGCCGGGACACGCGTCTGACCGGGCTCTTCCTCCACGCTTCGTCGATGTCGGCGATGTGTCCCCACAGCGCGTGGATCCGTCAGTCGATGCTCCTGCCGTCACCGCAGGCTGGAGACATCCGGAGAGGTTCCGGCGACAGAAGGAGAACAGCATGACCGAGATGATCACCGTCGTGGGGCGAGTGGCGACCGATCCGCATCAGGGGCACACCGGCGCGGGGGTGCCCGTCACCAACTTCCGGCTGGCGAGCACGCACCGCCGCTTCGAACCGACGACCCAGACCTGGGTCGACTCCGAGACCAACTGGTTCTCCGTGGCGGCGTTCCGGCAGCTCGGTCAGAACGCCAGGGCGTCGCTGCGGGTGGGCGACAGCATCGTCGTGACGGGCCGCCTGCGCATCCGGGCCTGGGAGAGCAATGGGAAGCAGGGCACGAGTGCCGACATCGAAGCCGACGCGATCGGGCACGACCTGCGGTGGGGGACGACCGCGTTCCGGCCGTCGCCGAGACGCTCTCCGGAGACCGTGGCGGAGGGGGAGAAGGATGGGGAACAGTCTCCCGGTGCCGACTCCGCGAGTGGAAGCGCGCGGACGACGGCGAGTGGCCGAACCGGAGACGATCTGGGTGATCTGTGGGGCATCGACGGCTCCGGGGACGGGGGTGCGGCGACGGACCAGGCGTTCCCCGCCGGCTTCCTCGGAGCGGGAGCCAGGGTGTCGGCGGGGCAGTAGGGGCAGGCGCGCAGCGTCAGCCACGCACCGTCAGCACGCCGGGCTGTGGGTGTGGGCGACGTAGACTCGGCTCGTGCTCCGAACGGCCCCGTCACTCGCCCGCACCGCCCGCGCGTTCGTCGGAGCCGGTGCGATCCTCGTCCTCCTCGTCGGATGCACGGCCGCTGCCGGCGAGCATCCGACGCCGCCGAGCTCCCTGTCGCCCTCGCCCGCGGATACGGCGACGGCGTCGCCGGCACTGCAGCCCGAGGGCACCGCGGAAGACAATCTTCCGTATTTCCGGGCGATCGCGGAGGGTGTGTGGGCCTCGGAACAGCGGGCGGAGGGTCGGGCCTATATCGACGCGCTGGTGGCCGGGGGCTTCGATCGCACGGCCATGCAGGTCACGCCCGACCAGACCACCGTGGGCAACCCGGTGGAGAGCCTCCAGTTCTCGGTGCGCTGGGGAGAGGAGTCCTGCCTGGTGGGACAGGTCGGTCCCTCGACGGGACAGGTGGTGGCCGTCGTCATGCCCCAGCTCGCCGAGGGACGCTGCCTGGTCGGGACGACGCGTCCGATCGACTGGTGATGCTTCGATCACGAACCCTGCCGCCGACGGCCGGTAGGCTGGAGTGTCGATCTTCGACGCCAACAGAAGGAGCGGTTTTCGGTGGCTGAGTACATCTACTCGATGGTGCGTGCGCGCAAGGCGGTGGGCGAGAAGCTCATCCTCGACGACGTCACGATGGCGTTCCTTCCCGGAGCGAAGATCGGCATGGTCGGCCCCAACGGCGCCGGCAAGTCGACGATCCTGAAGATCATGGCCGGGCTCGACACGCCGTCCAACGGCGAGGCGAAGCTGTCGCCCGGCTATTCGGTCGGGATCCTCATGCAGGAGCCGGAGCTGGACGAGTCGAAGACCGTGCTGGAGAACATCCAGGACGGCATCGCGATCAAGGCGAAGCTCGACCGCTTCAATGAAATCTCGGCGCTGATGGCCGATCCCGATGCGGACTTCGATGCGCTGCTCGCCGAGATGGGCACCCTGCAGGAGGAGATCGACGCGGCCGACGGCTGGGACCTCGACTCCCAGCTCGAGCAGGCCATGGACGCACTGCGCACGCCCCCCGGCGACGCCGCGATCGCCCCCCTCTCCGGTGGAGAGAAGCGACGTGTCGCCCTCGCCAAGCTCCTGCTGCAGAAGCCGGATCTGCTGCTCCTCGACGAGCCGACCAACCACCTGGACGCGGAGAGTGTGCTGTGGCTCGAACAGCACCTGCAGTCGTACAAGGGCGCCGTCATCGCCATCACCCACGACCGGTACTTCCTCGACCACGTGGCCGAGTGGATCGCAGAGGTCGACCGCGGTCGGCTGATCGGCTACGAGGGCAACTACTCGACGTACCTGGAGAAGAAGGCCGAGCGTCTCGACATCCAGGGCAAGAAGGACGCGAAGCTCGCCAAGCGCCTCAAGGACGAGCTCGAATGGGTCCGTTCCAGTGCCAAGGGTCGCCAGACGAAGTCGAAGGCGCGACTCGCGCGCTACGAGGAGATGGCCGCGGAGGCAGAGCGGACGCGGAAGCTCGACTTCGAGGAGATCCAGATCCCCGCGGGGCCGCGCCTGGGCAACGTGGTGATCGAGGCGAAGAATCTGAAGAAGGGCTTCGACGGACGCTCGCTGATCGATGGCCTCAGCTTCAGCCTTCCGCCGAACGGAATCGTCGGCGTGATCGGTCCGAACGGCGTCGGCAAGACCACACTGTTCAAGACCATCGTCGGTCTCGAGCCCCTCGACGGCGGCGACCTGAAGATCGGCGAGACGGTCAAGATCAGTTACGTCGACCAGTCGCGCTCGTCGATCGACCCGAACAAGACGCTGTGGGAGGTCGTCTCCGACGGGCTCGACTTCATCACGGTCGGCAAGACGGAGATCCCCTCGCGGGCCTACGTGTCGAAGTTCGGCTTCAAGGGTCCTGACCAGCAGAAGAAGGCCGGTGTGCTCTCGGGCGGTGAGCGCAACCGCCTGAACCTCGCGCTCACGCTGAAGGAGGGCGGCAACCTGCTGCTCCTCGACGAGCCGACCAACGACCTCGACGTCGAGACGCTGAGCTCGCTGGAGAACGCCCTTCTCGAGTTCCCCGGCTGTGCCGTGGTCATCACCCACGACCGGTGGTTCCTCGACCGCATCGCGACGCACATCTTGGCGTACGAGGGCACCGACGAGAAGCCCGACCAGTGGTACTGGTTCGAGGGCAACTTCGAGGCCTACGAGCAGAACAAGATCGAGCGCCTCGGGCCCGACGCGGCCAAGCCGCACCGGTCGACCCACCGCAAGCTCACGCGCGACTGACCCGATGACTGCGCCTTCGCCGGGAACCCGCCTGCACATCCCGATCCACCTCCGCTGGGGGGATCTGGACGCGTTCAACCACGTCAACAACACCTCGATGCTCAAGCTGCTCGAGGAGGCGCGCGTCCGCGCGTTCTGGCGGGCGGGTCCCGGCGAGGAGGCGCCGTCCACGGCGGTGCTCGACTCCGGCATCGACGAGGGCATCCTGACGCTGATCGCCCGGCAGGAGATCGAGTACCTCGCGCCAGTGCCGTATCAGCGTCGACCGCTCGAGGTGCAGATGTGGTTCGGCAAGCTCGGCGGGTCCAGTGTCGAGGTCTGCTACGAGGTGCACAACGACCTGGCCGCGGAGCCGCGGGTGCTGTACGCGCGGTCGACAGCAGTGATCGTGCTCGTCGAGGCCGCGACGGGTCGCCCCACGCGACTCACCTCCGAGATGCGCGAGGCCTGGGAGCCGTACGTCGGCCCCTCCATCGAGTACGCGCACCGCTGACCCCGACGGCCGTGTGACCCGCGCCGAACGCTCGGATCAGGATGCCTCCGGCGGCACGCGGATCATGATCTCCTGCGCCACGCTCGCCACCAGCGAGCCGTCGCGCGTGTAGATCCGCCCGGTGGCCAGCCCGCGCCCGCCGCGCGCGTTCGGGGACTCCTGCGCGTACAGCAGCCACTCGTCGACGCGCGCGGGACGGTGCCACCACATCGCGTGATCGAGGCTCGCGACCTTGAGCCCCTGGTGTGCCCACGAGACCCCGTGCGCGCGCAGGATGGACTCCTGGATCGTCATGTCGCTGAGGTACGCCAGTGCCGCGCGATGCAGCCGCTGGTCGTCGGGGAGCGGAGCGCGCAGTCGCATCCAGACGGCCTGACGCGGGACCCGGGCATCGTCGTTGGGGAGGTACAGCGGCGACTCGACGTGACGGATGTCCGCGGCGCGATCGGTGAGCATCCGCCGCGCGCCCCCGGTGAGTCCGGGAACGCGATCCTCGTCGGGGGACAGCGTCTCCGGGTCGGGCACGCCCTCGGGCATGGGCTCCGCGTGCTCGACTCCCGGATCCGCATCCTGGAAGGACGCGATCATCGAGAAGATCGGCACCCCGTTCTGGTACGCCTGCGTGCGGCGCGTCGAGAATGAGCGGCCGTCATGGATGCGGTCGACGGCGATCGTGATGCCCTGACTCGCGTCACCGGGCCGCAGGAAATAGCCGTGCATCGAATGGACGGCGCGATCCTCCGGCAGGGTGCGCTCCGCCGCGAGGAGCGTCTGCGCCAGCACCTGGCCTCCGTAGATGCGGCCGCTCGGCATCGGGTGCGAGGAGCCCGTGAAGATGTCCTCGGTCGTCCGGGCCTGGGTGGCGTCGAGGTCGAGAACCTCGAGGAGTCGATCGACGGTCTGGATGGCGTGGTCGTCCGCGCTCATGGGTTCCTCTCCGCGACCGCAGGCGCCGCACCTCTTGGTAGTTTAGAACGCGTGCCGCCTACGCTCCTGCTCGCCGATCCCGACACGGCGAAGGATGTCCTGACGTTCGTGGGCCGCGCCGGTCGCGCGGGCGACGGGGGAGTACGACTTCAGGCCTCGCGCGGGGTCCTGGCGCTGACCACGGCCGTGCTCTCGCCGCAGACCCTGTTCGATCAGACCCCCACGATCCTCGCGATGCGTATCGTGCACGCGGACCCTGAGCTCGAATGCGACCTGGTCGTCGACAGCCTGTCGCCCGCCGACACCCCCGAACGCCTCATGCTGCCGGACACCGGCCTGTCGCCGTCCTGGGCCGGGGTATCCCCGCCGCGCCAGGGCTGGACCGTGGAGGCGTCGCTGGAGGCGTCCGTCGTCGCGCAGCGCGCACAGTGGGGGATCTCCGCCGTGGCGCGGGGGGCGGGCGCCGGCTCGGGCGAGGAAGCGGTTCGCGCGCTCCGAGCGGCCATCTGGGGCGAGCCCGACGACGATCTCGGCGGGCTGCCGCGCGGTGTGGCGTTCGCCGCGGACGCCATGGGCTTCATCTCGGGCGAGGAACAGGTCGGGGTGTCGCGCGCCGGTCGCTGGTCGCGGCTCGCCTTCCGTCGCGGGCATGTGCTGGCACGAGGCCCCGTGGCATCCGGGCTCACGGGCGTGCGGGCCACCGGCACCCGAGCCTGACGGCGCCGCCACCACGGCGCGACGGGACGGGCGCCAGGGCCTGATGGGACGGCCGAAGCGCCGGCGTGCCGGCGTGACCCGAGGGCGAGAGCCACGCTCGTCGATCGACCGCGCCGGGGCGTATCCGAGGGTTTCGCCACGAGCCCCGTGGCGCGGGGTCAGTCCGCCGCGGCGGCCGACCTTCCCGCCTGTCGCCCGGAGAACAGGCACCCGCCGAGGAACGTGCCCTCCAACGCCCGGTACCCGTGGACACCGCCACCGCCGAAGCCGCTCGCCTCGCCCGCGGCGAACAGGCCAGGGATCGGGATGCCCTGGGCGTCCAGCGCACGACCGTCGAGGTCGGTGTGGATGCCGCCCAGCGACTTGCGGGTGAGGACGTGCAGCTTGACCGCGATCATCGGGCCGGCGGCCGGGTCCTGCAGCCGGTGCGGCGCTGCCGTCCGGATGAGCTTGTCACCGCGGTAGCCGCGCATCGAGCGCAGCATGCCGATCTGGGCATCCTTGGTGAACTCGTTCTCGATCTCGCGGTCGCGCGCGACCACCTCGCGCCGCACGGTGTCGATGTCGAGCAGCTCGCCACCGTCATGCCGGCTCATCTGCTCCAACAGCGACTCCAGGTCGTTCTCGACGATGAAGTCCTGTCCCTCGTGGAGGAACGCCTGGACGGGGCCGGTCGGTCCTTTGGCGAGCCGCGACTTCAGCAGCAGCCCCACATCCTTGCCGGTGAGGTCGGGGTTCTGCTCGCTGCCGGACAGGGCGAACTCCTTCTCCACGATCTGCCGCGACGTGACGAACCAGGAGTGGTCGTGACCGGTGCGCCGGAGGTGCGCGAGCGTCCCGAGCGTGTCGAACCCGGGGAAGAGCGGCACGGGGAGGCGCGCGCCCGTCGCGTCGAGCCACAGGGACGAGGGGCCGGGGAGGATGCGGATGCCGTGCGCGGGCCACACCGGATCCCAGTTCGTGATCCCCTCCACGTAATGCCACATGCGGTCGCCGTTGATCAGGCGGGCGCCGGCGGCCGCGGTGACGGCCTGCATCGAGCCGTCGACATACGCCGGGACGCCGGAGAGCATGTGCGCCGGCGGCGTTCCCAGCCGTTCGGGCCACGCCGCACGGACGAGCTCGTGGTTGCCGCCGATCCCTCCGGACGACACGACGGTCGCATCCGCCGTGATCTCGAACGCGCCGATCACCTCGCGGGAGGACGGCACTCCCCGTTCCGCACCGCTGGAGGCGAGGACGGAGCCGCGGGCGCCGGTGACACGTCCATCCGTGACGATGAGGCTCTCCACGCGGTGCCGCGCGAGCACGGTGAGACGACCGCTGCGCTCGCCCTCCTCGACGGCCGCGGCGAAGGGGGCGACGATCCCGGGGCCGGTGCCCCAGGTGATGTGGAATCGCGGCACCGAGTTGCCCGGTCCGATCGCGCCGTAGCCGCCGCGCTCCGCCCAGCCGACCACGGGGAAGAAGCCCACGCCGAGGCTGCGCAGCCATGAGCGCTTCTCCCCGGCGGCGAACTGCAGATACGCCTCGGCCCAGCGGCGCGGCCACTCGTCCTCCGGGCGGTCGAAGCCCGCGTTGCCGAACCAGTCCTGGGTGGCGAGCTCGAGCGAGTCCTTGATGCCGAATCGGCGCTGCTCGGGGGAGTCCACGAAGAAGAGTCCGCCGAACGACCACCACGCCTGGCCGCCGAGGTTCGTCCGCGGCTCCTGGTCGACGACGATGACGCGGCGTCCGGCCGCCAGTGCCTCGCGGGCGGCGACCAGTCCGGCCAGCCCCCAACCGATCACCAGGACGTCCGTGGTCGGGGGCTTCGTCGTCATGTGTTCTCCGTTGATTCCTGACGTGTGCGGGTCTCGAGCGTCGGGCGCCCGTGGGGAGTCGTGCCGATGCCGGACGGCTCGAATGTGTTCACCATGGCATAGGCGGCGCGCTCCAGGTAGTCCCAGAGCGTGGATTCGTGCAGCGGAGACAACCGAGCCTCGTCGACGGCGGTGCGCATGTGACGAAGCCAACGATCACGCGCGTCCGGGTCGATGTGGAACGGCATGTGACGCATGCGCAGGCGCGGGTGTCCGCGGGTCTCGCCGTACGTGGTCGGACCGCCCCAGTACTGTTCCAGGAACATCCGCAGGCGGTCCTCGGCGGGGCCCAGATCCTCCTCGGGATACATCGGCTTGAGCACCGGATCGAGGGCGACCTCGCGGTAGAACACGGAGACGATCTTCCGGAACGTCTCTGCGCCCCCGACCTCGTCGTAGAACGTCATCTGTCGCCATTCCCCTCGGTCGACGGCTTCTTGCGGCGCCAGATGCCGCGGTCCGGGATGACCGGCACGCCCGTGACGGCGTTCGGCCGGGTCTTCGGCGGGTTCGCCCCGCGCACGCGCCGTGCGCCTTCGAGCCCCGTCGGCACGACATCGGACATGCGCGGCACCGCGATCTCCTTCTCCAGCAGAGCGGCCCGCAGCCGGCGCCGCAGCTCCTGTGCGACGTCGTCTCTGGCGTTCGCCCTGGTCTTGATGACGACGCGGACCACAAGGGCGTCGCCGTCGATGGATTCCAGGCCCCACAGCTCGGGCTTCTCGACGATGCGCGTCCGCCACTTGGGGTCCTTCGCGAGGCCCTGTGCCGTCTCGAGCATGATGTGCTCGACCTGGTCGAGGTCGGCGTCCGGCGCGACGCCGGTGTCGACGATCGCGCGCGCCCAGCCCTGCGACATGTTGCCGATGCGCGTGACCTCGCCGTTGCGGACATACCAGAGCGTGCCGTTCACGTCGCGGACCTGGGTAATGCGCACGCTCACGTACTCGACCACGCCGCTCGCCAGACCAAGGTCGACCACGTCACCGATGCCGATCTGGTCCTCCGCGACGAGGAACATCCCGTTGAGCACATCTTTGACGATGTTCTGGGCGCCGAAACCGAGACCAGCACCCACGGCGGCGGTCAGCAGCGTGAGCGACCCGAGCAGGCTGGGACTGAGAGCGTTCACGACCAGCACGATCGCGATGACCACCAGCATCACGTTGACGATGTTCTGGAGGATCGTGCCCAGGGTCCTCGTGCGCTGGACCAGACGCATATCGGCGAGCGGAGAGCGTTCGAGCGCCTGGGTGTCGTCGACCGACGCCTTGTTCTTCGCGCTGTCCACGATCCGGTGCACGACGCGCCTGATCACGCCCCGCAGCACGAACGCGATCACCACGCAGGAGGCGATGATGATCGCGACGACGAGCGCTTTGCCGCCGATGTGTCCGAGCAGGGTCAGCAGGTCCTGGACCCAGTCGGGAAGCGGGGTGGGAGTGGGGTCTGGCGTGGTCTCGAGGGGGAGGATCATCGCTGCCGAGTTTACCGAGCGGGCCTCTGCCCCGGCTGGAAGCGCGGCGGCAGAGGCGCGGACGGAGGGTGGCGCCGATCAGTCCTCGGCGTCGCGGGACTGCGCCGCCAGCGCGCGCTCGACGTCGGCGAGGTTCTCCAGCACGAGGCGACGGAGAGCCGGCGGAGCGTCCTGGTGCGAGGACAGCCACGAGCGCGTTGCGTCGCGCAGCGCCACGTCGGCCAGCGCCGTGGGGAACAGGCCGACGATGAGGTACTGGGCGATCTGGTAGGTGCGCGACTCCCATACCGGCAGCAGCATGTCGAAGTACTTCGGCACGAACTCGCCGAGCACCTCGGCGCCTGCGGGGTGCACGAAGCCGAGGGCTGCCGACCGGACGATCGTGTTCGGCGCGTCATCCCGCTCGATCAGAGAGGCCCACGCGGCCTGCTTCGAGGCGGCGTCGGGAAGAGCGGCTCGTGCCTGCGCGGCGAACTCCGCGCCCTTGGCGGTGTTGTCGGCGGCGAGAGCGGCGTCGATCGTCGCGGCGTCCGTCGCTCCGATGGTCGCGAGTCCGACGAGCAGCTGCCAGTTCAGGTCGGCGTCGATCTCGAGACCGGGGAGGGTCTCCTCGCCGGAGCGCAGGCGCCCGACGACGCCGGCGTGCTCAGGGGTGACCAGGGCGTTCGCGAACGCCGTGACGAACTGGAGCTGGCTGTCGCTGCCCGCTTCTGCGGCTTCGGCGAGGGCCCACAGGCCGTCCGCGACCTTGAGCCGCGCCGCCTGGCGCTCCTCGGGTCGCACGTACAGCGTGGCCGCCGTGCGCAGCTGGGCGAGCGTCGTGCGGACCGTGGTCGACTCGGTCTCGCGGCCGATGTTGCCCAGTACGAGGTCGATGTAGTCCGAGGCCGCCGTCTCCGCGTCGCGCGTCTGGTCCCAGGCGGCGCCCCACACGAGGGAGCGCGCAAGCGGGTCGTGGATGTCGGCGAGGTGTGCGATCGCCGTCGCCAGCGACTTCTCGTCGAGACGGATCTTGGCGTAGGCGAGGTCGTCGTCGTTCAGCAGGATCAGGTCGGGGCGCGCGAGGCCCTGCAGTTCGGGGACCTCGGTGCGGTCGCCGTCGACATCGACCTCGACGTGGTGGACGCGCGTGAGCGTGCCGTCCTGCAGCGAGTAGAAGCCGATGCCCAGGCGGTGCGGACGGATGGTCGGGTAGTCCGCCGGGGCGGTCTGAGTGATCGCGAAACGCGAGATCTTGCCGTCGTCGCCCTCGGCCACCACGGGCTCGAGCGTGTTGACGCCGGCCGTCTCCAGCCACTTCTTCGACCAGGTGCCCAGGTCGCGTCCACTCGTGGCCTCGAGCTCCGACAGCAGGTCGCTGAGCTCGGTGTTGCCCCACGAGTGCTTCTGGAAGTACTGCGACACCCCGGCGAAGAACGCCTCGATGCCGACCCATGCGGCGAGCTGCTTCAGCACCGAGCCGCCCTTGGCATAGGTGATGCCGTCGAAGTTGACCTGCACGTCTTCCAGGTCGTTGATCTCCGCGACGATCGGGTGCGTGGAGGGGAGCTGATCCTGGCGATAGGCCCAGGTCTTCTCCATCGCGTTGAACGTGGTCCAGGCCTCGGTCCATTCGGTGGCCTCGGCCGTCGCGATGGTGGAGGCCCACTCCGCGAACGACTCATTGAGCCACAGGTCGTTCCACCACTTCATGGTGACCAGGTCGCCGAACCACATGTGCGCGAGCTCGTGCAGGATCGTGACGACCCGGCGCTCCTTGACGGCGTCGGTGACCTTGCTGCGGAAGACGTACGTCTCGGTGAACGTGACCGCACCCGCGTTCTCCATCGCCCCGGCGTTGAACTCGGGCACGAACAGCTGGTCGTACTTCGCGAACGGGTAGGGGACGCCGAACTTCGATTCGAAGTACGCGAAGCCCTCACGGGTCTTGTCGAAGATGTAGTCGGCGTCGAGGTGCTGCCACAGGCTCTTGCGGCCGTAGACGCCGAGCGGGATCACGCGGCCGGAGGCGCTGGTGAGCTCGGAGAACGTGGACTCGTAGGGTCCCGCGACGAGGGCGGTGATGTACGAGGAGATGCGCGGCGTCGGCTCGAATCCCCAGGTGGCGGTGACGTCGTCGTCGTGCACGATGGGCTCGGGCGTGGGGGAGTTGGACACGACCTTCCACGCCGCGGGCGCCGTGACCGTGAACTGGAACGTCGCCTTGAGGTCGGGCTGCTCGAAGACCGCGAAGACGCGGCGCGAGTCCGGCACCTCGAACTGCGAGTACAGGTAGACCTCGCCGTCGACGGGGTCGACGAATCGGTGCAGGCCCTCGCCGGTGTTGGTGTAGAGGCAGTCCGCGTCGACGACGAGCACGTTCTCGGCCTGCAACCCGGACAGCGCGATGCGAGAGTCGGCGAAGACCTCCTGCGGGTCGAGCTGCTCGCCGTTGAGAGAGATCTCGCGCACGTCGCGGGCGATCAGATCGATGAAGGTGAAACCGTCGGGCGTCGCGGAGAAGCGCACGACGCTGCGGGAACCGAAGACCTCGGCGCCCTTCGTCAGATCGAGGGCGACCTCATAGGAGTGCGTGTCGATGACATCGCGGCGCTCCTGCGCTTCGATTCGGGTGAGGTTCTCTCCAGGCACAGCTGTACTCCCAGGGGTGAGGGGATGTCACCGGGGTCGGCGCAGTTGGCGCCGACGGCAACCATGACAGCCTACGCCAGTGCGCGAGGCGGGCTCACGCTCTGTGCGCATTCTCCCGGCGGCGGGCGGACACCGGTGCCTCGACGAGGTGGGAGGATGGAGGGGTGACTGCGATCGAGCCGAATGTCGTCCCCTTTGCCTCGCCTGCCGCCGCCAGCGGTGCGCCCTTCGTGACCACGCCCGTCGCGTACGATGCGATCCTCCTCGCCGGCTTCGGTGGCCCGGAGGGTCAGGAGGACGTGATCCCGTTCCTCCGCAACGTGACGCGCGGCCGCGGCATCCCCGACGAGCGGTTGGAGGAGGTCGCGCACCACTATCGTCACTTCGGCGGCGTGAGCCCCATCAACGGGCAGAACCGCGTGCTCAAGGAGGCGCTCGAGCAGGCGCTCGTCGCGCGCGGCATCGAGCTGCCCGTGTACTGGGGCAACCGCAACTGGGCCCCCTACCTCGAGGAGGTCGTGCCCGAGGCGGCGCGCAACGGGCACACCACGCTGCTCGCGTTCGCCACGAGCGCCTACAGCTCGTTCTCCAGCTGCCGCCAGTACCGCGAGGACTTCGCGCGCGTGCTGGAGGAGACCGGCCTCGGGGAGACCGTCACGATCGACAAGATCCGCCCGTTCTATGACCACCCGGGTTTCGTCGAGGCCTTCGAGTCGGGAGTGCGGGAGGCCATCGAGGGCTTCCTGGCGCAGGGCATCGCCGCGCCGGACATCCAGATCCTGTTCTCGACGCACAGCATCCCGACGGCCGACGCCGAGCGTTCCGGCGCCCGCGACATCGACTGGGGCGAGGGCGGCGCCTATGCCGCGCAGCACCTTGCCGTCGCGGCCTGGGTGATGGACCGCGTACGGCAGTCCGTGCCGGCGGCGGCCGACGTGGCCTGGGAGCTCGTCTACCAGTCGCGCTCGGGGCCCGCGTCGCAGCCGTGGCTCGAGCCGGACGTGTGCGACGTGATCGGTGACCTTCCCGCGCGAGGGCGGCGCGCGGTCGCGGTCGTGCCGGTGGGATTCATGAGCGACCACATGGAGGTGCTCTGGGATCTCGACACCGAGGCGGCGGAGGCGGCGGAAGACGCGGGACTCGCGTTCACGCGCACGCCGACGCCTGGCGTGTCGCCGACGTTCGTCGAGGGGATCGTCGACCTGATCGAGGAGCGGCTGCAGGGGCGTCCGAACGAGGAGCGCGCTCACGTCACGTCGCTCCCCGGCGGCTTCGACGTCTGCCGGCCCGGCTGCTGCGAGAACGTCAGGGCGGGGTTCAAGCCGGCGGCCGCCGGCGTCGCCCCGTGACCGGAACGGGTGTCGGCGGCGGCTTCTAGGATGGAAGCCATGCGCATCCACATCGCCACCGATCACGCTGGACTCGATTTCTCCACGCAGCTGCAGGAGCACCTGCGGGCGGCGGGGCACGAGGTCGTCGACCACGGTCCGGTGGAGTACGACGCGCTCGACGACTACCCGGCGTTCTGCATCCGGGCTGCTCAGGCGGTGGTCGCCGATCAGGAGGCGGGCGTCGAGGCGCTGGGTGTCGTGTTCGGCGGATCCGGCAACGGCGAGCAGATCGCGGCGAACAAGGTGCGCGGTGTCCGCGCGGCCCTGGTGTGGAACCTCGCCACGGCCGAGCTCGCACGGGAGCACAACGACGCCAACGTGATCTCCATCGGCGCGCGGCAGCACACGTACGACGAGGTGACCTCCTTCATCGACCGGTTCATCTCGACCCCGTTCTCGGGCGACGAGCGTCATGTGCGCCGCATCGGACAGATCGCCGACTTCGAGCGCGACGGCTCGCTGCTCCCGGATCCGCGGGGCTGACATGCCCGAGGGTCACTCCGTCCACCGCATCGCCCGGCAGTTCGACCGCAACTTCGTCGGCAAGGTGCTCCGCGCCTCCAGCCCCCAGGGACGCTTCGCCGAGGGGGCGGCGATCCTCGACGGGCGCACGGCGACGAGCGTGCAGGCGGTCGGCAAGCAGATGTTCCTGGAGACCGAGGGCGACCTGTGGCTTCGCGTGCACCTGGGGCTCTACGGTGCCTGGGACTTCGCTGGCGAGATCCTCGTCGACCCCACGATCGCGTCTGCGAATGGACGTATGGGTCAGACGAACCAGCGAGGCACCGTGCTGGAGGACCCGATCCTGGACGACGCCGGAGAGAACTCTCTCGCCTCGATCGGCGCCCCGCGACGCACGCGGGTGCACGTGCGCATGTCCGAGCAGACGAAGGGTCTCGCGGACGAGGGGGTGGAATGGCCGCCGCCCGTGGTGGGGCAGGTGCGTCTGCGGCTCATGACCGACATCACGGCCGCCGACCTGCGCGGCCCTACGGCCTGCGTTCTGCAGACGCCCGAGGAGATGCTCGCGACGGTCGCCAAGCTCGGTCCGGATCCGCTCGTCGGTGATCCGGCCGAGAACGAGGAGCGCTTCGTCCGCGCGGTGCGCAAGAAGTCGACGCCCATCGCGCTGCTGCTGATGGACCAGGCGGTGGTGAGCGGCATCGGCAATGTGTATCGCGCGGAGATGCTCTACCGGCAGCGGCTCAATCCGCACACGCCCGGACGAGACGTGCCGGAGGATGTGGTGCGCGCCCTCTGGCACGACTGGGTGCGCCTGCTGGCGATCGGTGTCGAGACGGGTCAGATGATGACGATGGACGACCTGTCGCCCGACGAGTACCGTGCTGCGATGGCGAGCCGCGACGACCGGCATTGGGTGTACCACCGCGCCGGACTCCCGTGCCGGGTCTGCGGCACCGAGATCGCGCTCGAGGAGATCGGCGCGCGCAAGCTCTACTGGTGCCCCCGCTGCCAGGCGTGAGTCCGCGCTGGCGTGTGCGGGCGCCCCTAGGCTGAATCCATGCGACAGAATCCGAGCTTCACGCTCGCCGACGTGACCGAGATCCGGCGCGTGATCGAGGCCAACCCCTGGGCCACCATCGTGAGTTCGACCGACGACGGGCTCGTCGCCTCGCACTATGCCGTGCTGCTCGACGACGACCGCGACGACCTGACGATCGTGGCGCACGTCGGGCGTCCCGACGACCTCATCCACGGGCTGGGGGAGCGGGAACTGCTGGTGGTCTTCCAGGGCCCGCACGGCTACGTGTCGCCCGGCTGGTACGGCGATGTCCCCGCGGTGCCCACATGGAACTACACCGCCGTGCACCTGGCGGGCACACCCGAGATCCTGACACCGGACGAGAATCTGCGGGTGCTCGACCGCCTCGTGGAGCGGTTCGAGAACGGCATGCCCGAGCCGCGGCTGATGTGGCAGCGTCCCAACGACGCCGCGTTCGTGGAACGGCTCGCCGCAGGGACAGTGGGATTCCGCCTCACCCCCGCGCGCGTCGTCGCAAAGCGCAAGCTCAGCCAGAACAAGCCCGTCGAGACGATCGAGTCGGTGATCGCGGCACTCGAGAGCGAAGGCCCGTACACCAACCGTCCTCTGGCGGCGGAGATGCGGCGCGCTCAGGTGGCGCGCGAGGGGAACCGGGCATGATGGCGCGGAACGACACCGTCGGGACGGTGCGCGCCGTTCGTCTGGCCGGTCCCGGCCGGGAGTTCCTCATCGACGACGAGCCGGTGGACCTTCACCTCGACGGCGGCGTCATCGTCGACATCGCGCCGACCGGCGCCCTGCGACCGCGTGGACAGGTGCTCGACGCCGATGGTCTCTGGGCGGTCCCCGGCTTGTGGGACAACCACGTGCACACGGTCCAGTGGGCGCTGGCGGCGGAGCGGGTCCCGTTGCATGACACGACCTCGGCGGCGGAAGCCGCGCTGCGGATGGGTGAGGCGCCGACGCTCCCCGACGGACGCCGCATCGGTACGGGATTCCGCGACGCCCTGTGGCCAGATCGGCCGAGCCTGGAGCTGCTGGACGCGACGACGGGAGCGGCGCCCACCTACCTCATCAATGCCGACGTGCACAGCGTGTGGCTGAACACCGCTGCTCTCGCCCGCGAAGGCTTCCGTGCTGACGACGGGGTCCTGCGCGAAGAGGACGCCTTCGAGATCTCGCGCCGCCTCAACGCGGTCGACCCGGCGCACAGCGACGAGGCCGTGCTCCGCGCCGGTGAGGCCGCAGCGGCGCGAGGCGTCACCGGACTGGTCGATTTCGACATGGCGTGGAACGCCGCTGCCTGGCCGCGCCGCATCCGTGCGGGCTTCGCCGCGCACCGCGTGGAGTTCGCGTTCTATCCCGCAGACCTCGATCGTGCCGTGACCGAAGGGCTGCGTAGCGGCGAGCCGCACGAGGAACCGGACACTCCCGCCGAGGCGCGCGGTCTGATCCGTGTCGGCTCGCTCAAGATCATCACGGACGGGTCGCTGGGAACCCGCACCGCCGCGTGCTCTCACGCCTATCCGGACGACCCCGGCAACTACGGGGTCCTGACGGTACCGGGCGATGAGCTCGTCGCCCTGCTGACCACCGCGACCGGCGCGGGCATCACGGCGGCCGTGCACGCGATCGGCGACCGCGCTGTCACGTCCGCCCTCGACGCCTTCCTGGTCACCGGGGCGACCGGTTCCCTGGAGCACGCCCAGCTCGTGCGTCATGCCGACCTGGCGCGGTTCGCGCGCCTCGGTGTGATCGCCAGCGTGCAGCCGCAGCACGCCGTCGACGACCGTGACTTCGTCGAGCACCACTGGGCAGGGCAGACCTCTCTCGGCTACCCGCTGTCGTCTCTGTTCGCCGCCGGTGCCGAGGTACGGTTCGGTTCCGACGCCCCGGTGGCGCCCCTCGACCCGTGGCAGGCCCTGTCGGCGGCGGTCTGGCGCACGGATGATGAGCGGGAATCGTGGCACCCGGAGGAACGCCTCACGGTCGACCAGGCGTTGAGCGCCAGCGTGCGCTCCACGCTCCGACCCGGGGAGATCGCCGATATCGCGCTCACGTCCGCGGATCCGCGCACCGCAGATGCCGCCGCGTTGCGCGCGATGCCCGTGGCCGCCACCCTTCTCGCGGGCCGCGTGACCCACGTCGGCTGAGGCTCGCGCACGCGGAGAGGGCGGCCCCGGTATCCCGGGGCCGCCCTCTCCGAAGGTGCTGACTGGTCAGGCCGCGATGTGCGACACGAGGAACCAGCGGTCCTTCTCCAGTCCGCGCTGGATCTCGATCGCGACGTCCTGGCTGGTCAGGTCGACCTCGTCGAGGCCCTCGACGGCCGCCTTGACGTCGACGAGGATGGCGTCGATATCGGCGATGACCGCGCGGATGAGCTCATCCGACTGCGCGAAGCCGGCGGCGACCGACGTCGAACCGGCCTTCTCTGCGACGGCCGAGACACGCGCGTCGATCGGGAGTCCGAGGGCGACGATCCGCTCGGCGGCGGTGTCGGCGAAGTCGCCGGCGTGGGCGACGATGGTGTCGAGGAGTTCGTGGACGCCGACGAAGTTCGCCCCGCGCACGTGCCAGTGCGCCTGCTTGCCGTTGATGGTCAGGGCCTGAAGGCCGAGGACGACGGGGGAGAGGAACTGCGCGGCGCCGGCGGCGACGGTGGGGTCGATGGCGGTGGGGGAAACGGTCTGTGCCTTGCTCATCTTGTGCTCCTCCGGGAGATTCTCGTGTCTGATGGGAACAACGCTACTCAGCTGAAAATGTTCCGCAAGCAAGATGAGGCATCGCTTACCGCCGCGAATCGGCGCGGGACGGGCGACGGCTAGAGTCGCTGCATGAGCGACGACGCGACCATCCTGTCTCTGCCCGGCCGCACTCCCGATCTCGACGACTCGGTGTTCCTCGCCGCGGGCGCCAGGGTGATCGGGGAGGTGACCATCGGGGAAGGGTCCAGCGTCTGGTACAACGCGGTCCTCCGGGCGGACTCCGCTGCGATCACGATGGGCGCCGGCAGCAACGCACAGGACAACGTGTCGATCCATGTCGACAGCGGACACCCGGTCGTGATCGGAGACGATGTCTCGATCGGGCACAACGCCGTCGTGCACGGCTGTCGGATCGGCGACGGTTCGCTCATCGGAATGGGAGCCGTGGTGCTGTCAGGCGCCCGTATCGGCTCGGAGTGCCTCATCGCCGGCGGCGCGCTCGTACTCGGCGACGCGGAGGTGCCGGACGGCTCGCTGGTGGCAGGCGTCCCGGCCCGCGTTCGTCGCGCGCTGAGCGACGAGGAGCGTGCCGGGTTACGGGAGAACGCTCGGATCTATCGCGCACACGTCGAGACCCATCGTGGTGCGGCGCACGCCGACGCGTCCGGGGAGGAGAGCGGTTCGGACGGGCGGTAGTCTCGGAGGGCAGGGGGCGGTGGCCAAGCTGGTTAAGGCAGTGGGCTCATAACCCAACGATCGCGGGTTCAAGTCCCGCCCGCCCTACGACTCGGATTTGCACGGGATCCATGCCGCCATGGGGCGCACCGGATGAGGAGGCTGAGAGCATCCGCACTCCGAAGGGAAGTCATGCAGCTCTCACCAGAATCCGAGACCGTCGTTCGCGCCACCGCCGGTGTGGTCGCCGAGCACGCCGAGGAGATCACTCGACTGTTCTATCCGCGGATGTTCGCGGCGCACCCCGAGCTTCTCCGGGTCTTCAACCGGGCGCACCAGGCGCACGGTGAGCAGCCGAGGGCCCTCGCCGCCTCGGTCGTCGCATTTGCCGTGTCCCTGATCGATCCCGAGGCGCCCGATTTCACGCCCGTGATGCGGCGCATCGCTCACAAGCACGTCTCGCTCGGTATCCGCGCGCGTCAGTACACGATCGTGGGACACCATCTGCTCGACGCCGTGGGGATCGTGCTGGGCGACGCGGTGACCCCGGAGGTCCGTGCTGCCTGGGACGAGGTGTACTGGCTGTTCGGGTGCTCACTCATCGCGGAAGAGGCTCGACTGTATGCGTTGGCCGGCACCGACCCCGAGCACCCGTGGCGCAAGCACCGCGTGGTCGAGCGGATCGCGGAGGCCGACGACGTGATCACCCTCGTGCTCGAACCCCTCGACGGTGCGGTCGCCGATCACCGCGCGGGGCAGTACGTGGCCGTCGCCGTGGATCTGCCGGACGGCTCACGGCAGCCGCGTCAGTACACGCTGTCGTCTGCGCCCGGGGGCGGAGCACTGCGGGTGACCGTGAAGCGGGTGCGCGGGGTCGATGGTACGCCCGACGGCCAGGTGTCCACGTGGCTGCACGACAACGCGATGCCCGGCACGATCCTCGACGTCTCACAGCCCGCCGGTGACGTCGTCCTCGATGAGTCGCACGACCCGCTGGTGCTGGTCTCGGCAGGGATCGGCATCACCCCGGTCGCGGCGATGCTGGACGGCGTTCGACGCACGCAGCCCGAGCGCACTGTGCGGCTCTTCCATGCCGATCGCACACCGTCGTCGCACGCGCTCGTCGGCCCCGTGCAGGAGAACCTCAGCGGCCTGGAGGATGCGATGGCGGTGCGCTGGTACTCGTCGGCCCCGACGGACGCTCCCGTCCTCGACGGCGTGCGCGCCGGGCGGATGGACCTGACGGATGTCGAGCTTCCCGCCGGGGCGCGGGTGCTCCTGTGCGGACCCCTCGGCTTCATGCGCGACATGCGCGCGTCACTGCTCGGGCGCGGCGTGCCCGCGGAGCGGATCGACTACGAGGTGTTCGGCCCCGACACCTGGATGCGCCATCCAGCGGACGCGTCGGCGGCGTGAGCAGCGAGCGGTCGAGGACGCCGGTTCACCGGGGCCTCCGGAGACCAGAACGACAGGAGAGGGCCGTGTCAAGCCCCTCCTGTCGGCCGTCCGGACGCGCCAGCCTCTTTCTGTGCGGCGTCCGCCGCTGAACGGGAGGCAACATGAGCATCGGCACTGGAATCGTGCTCTTCGTGATCGGGGCGATCCTCGTCTTCGCGGTGAACGTCGAGGTGACCTGGGTGAATCTCGACATGGTCGGATACATCCTCATGGGAGCCGGAGTCGTCGTCTTCTTGATCGGCATCGTGCTCCTGGCACGTCGCCGTCGGACAGAGACCGTCTCGCGCACGTATGTCGATCCCGCCACGGGGGAACCCACCACCCGACGGTCGGTGAGCTCGAGTTCCGACGACGGACTCTGAGCGACACGGACGGCTCGCGGGGACCCTGGGCCCCGCGAGCCGTCTGCGTGTCAGCTGAGGTCGGCGCCCTCGAGATGCTCCTCGACGAGGGTGATGCCGCCGCTCGAGTTCGCCGAATGCGCGAGCTCCTCGATCCACCGTCGACTCAGTTCCGGCGGCTCGGGAGCGTCGAACACGAAGCGCAGCGGGATGGAGGGGTGCAGCCACAGCGTCGAACGGCCGGGTGCGTCACCCTCGGGGTGCCGCCAGGAGAGCGTGAAGCTCTCATTGCGACGAAGCTTGGTGGCGATGACGACTTTGAGGTGGGCGAGCGCCCTGTCGTCGATCTGGATCGGGGTCTGAGTGTCTCCGTAGTAGAGGCTTCCCATCGTCAAACGACCTTGGTGCTGCAGAGGACTGCGGTGTTCATGGGGGCTCCTCGAAACATGCTGGGGGCCGGACGGGGTGATCCGGATACTTCGGACTCTAATCGGCTCAGCCGATAGAGCCCGAGAGGGCGCGCAACTCGCCGTCACGCACGAAACAAGTGTGCGCGCGGTGTCAGGTCCGGGGCAACGTCGGCGGCATGGAGTACGCCTCACGATAGGCCGCGGCGAAGCGCGAGGAGTTGCTGAACCCCCACCGCCGCGCGATCGTCGCCACGGAGGCCCCGTTGCGGGCCAGCAGGTCTCTATGGGCTCCGTCGAGGCGGGCCCGACGCAGTGCCTCGGTGGGGGTGATGTCGAGCGCCCGACGGAAGGCGTACTGAAGTCCCCGCGTGGACATGTACGCGGCGGCTGCCACGTCATCGATCGTGATCGGGAGATGGGCGTTGTCGTCGATGTACGCGAGGGCGCGCCGCACCGACGCAGGGGCGCCCGACCGCTGGCTCGGACGCCGCAACGCATCGCTGAACGTCGTCGAGAAGCTCGTCATCGTGAGCATCAGCGCGTGGCGCTCGAACTCCTTCCCGACCAGCGGGTCGACGGGCTCGCCTTCGACGAGCGTGCTCTCGAGGTAGGTGAACATCGCCCCCCACCGGTCGGCGTCGGCGCGGGAATGGGGCGAGAGCCCGGTGGCTTTGAGCTCCACCCGGTCGTCTCCCGTCACCTGACGCATCGTGGCCTGGGCGGCCGACCGATCGAAAACGAGGGCGCGCACGCGGGCTCCGTGCTCCCACGTCGCGTCCACCTGGGTGCCGTCGGTGAGCCACGGCACACCCGCGTCGAGCACGTCGAGCAGCCCCTTGTGCCAGTCGGCCACCTCGTGCCAGTCGCCGGTGAACGTC
>NZ_SSDQ01000114.1:0-13904 GCF_004794315.1 Microbacterium sp. PF5
GGTGACGGCACTCGCCGCCGCCCGGCCCGCCACGAACCGCCGCCGGATCTCACCCGCGGCGGAGAGCTCCCCGCGTGCGAAGGCCCTGGTCCTGGCGATGGCGTCGCGCGGGCGGTCATCGCCGGGGGCCTCCGCCTCGAACAGCGGCAGCACGCGGTCGGCGCAGTCCGCGGCCCACACGGCGACGGTCCGGCGCTGCCCCTCGGTCATGCCCTGAGCGGTACCCACCGTCACCGCCCTCGGCCCCACGACAGCTCAGGGAACTCGCTCCCCGGCTGCGGTGTCATGGCGAGCGCGCCGTCGAACGATCGCACGGCCTCGATGATCTGCTGTCTGTCCATGCTTCAATGGTCCGGTTGCAGTGCTTATGGAGACTCGGCTGCGGAGAACAGGGGGTTATGGGTGAGCAACCCTCCAGAGCGGGTCAGGAGCACGGCGGAGATCGGCCGGAGCGTCGGCTACTCGGTGCAGCAGGTCCGCGACCTGGAGCGGCTCGGCATCATTCCCCCGGCGGTCCGCGCGGCGAACGGCTACCGGCGCTACGGTGCACGGCACGAGACCGCGGCGCGGGCGTACCGGGAGCTGGCCGCGGCCATCGGTCCGGTGGCGGCCCGCGCGCTCATGCCGATGCTCATCCGGTCCTCGGTCGAACGGGCCGCCGAGCGCATCGATGCCCTCCACGCCGACCTCGCCGACGAGCGCACCCGGGTGCGGGAGGCGCTGCGCGGTCTGGAGGTCGCGGTGTCCGACGCCGACGACGTGTTCGACGACGCCGACGAGATGACGGTCGGTGAGCTCGCCCAGGCTCTCGGCGTGCGGACCTCGGCGCTGCGCCACTGGGAGCGCGAGGGGCTCATCCGCCCGATGCGCGACGGCAGGAGCGCCCGCCGCTACGGCTCGGGCGCGATCACCGAGGCCCGCGTGGTCGCCGCACTCCGGTCGGGCGGCTACGGGATCCCGGCCATCACCCGGATCCTGGAGGAGCTGCGGGCGCACGGCGAGAACGGAGGGCTGCAGAGCATCCTCGCCGCCCGGCTCGACGCCCTCACCCGCCGCAGCGTCGCGCTGCTGGCGGCGGCGGGCAGCCTGCATGCACTGCTCGCCGACACCGACCGCGCGGGCGGCGCGGACACCGCGACGCCCGCCGGAGCCGGCGGTCCGGGAGGGGAGGATCCCGCGGCCCGCGCCCCTAGGCTGGACGTATGACCAAGAACATCTGGACCGTGCTCGGCGTGATCCTCGCTGTCGTGATCGCGTGGTGGATCGTCAGCGCCCTGTTCTCGGTGCTGTGGTTCATCGCGAAGCTCGCGATCGTCGCGGTCGTGGCCGTCGTGGTGTTCCTCGTGCTGCGGAACCTGTTCGCCCGCGACGCCGACTGACGCCGCTCAGGCCCGCGCCGCCGCCCCCACGCGGTACTGCGCGGCGCGGTGCGTGTCCTGCACGCGGTCGCCGCGCCCGTGGAGCTTGTGGCGCAGCGTGCCGGGCGTGTACCCCTCGGGGTACGCGCCGCGCTCGCGCAGCACCGGGATCACGTGCTCGATCACGTCCTGCCACGTGCCGGGCGTGACCGCGTAGGCGAGGTTGAAGCCGTCGATGTCGGTCTGCTCCACCCACGACTGCAGTTCGTCGGCGATCTCCTCGCCCGAGCCGACGACGGTGGGGCCGAGTCCGCCGATGGCGTTGTGCCGCCCGAAGTCGCCGACCGTCCACTCCCGGCCGAGATCCGCCTCCTCCTTCAGGTGCTGGAGCACCGACTGGATCGCGTTGGACTCCACGTTCCCCACGGGTTCGTCTTCGCCGTACTGCGACAGGTCGACGCCCATCCAGCCCGACATGAACGTGAGGGCCCCCTCGGGACTCGCATACGACAGGTACTCCGCGTGCTTCGCGGTCGCCTCCTCGCTCGTGGCCGCGGTGATCACGGTCAGCAGCGTGTAGATGCGGGCGTCGTAGCGGTCGCGTCCCGCCGCCTCGAGGGCGTCGCGGATGCGCTTCACGGTGCCGGCCAGCACCTCCTTCGACGGGGCGGCGACGAAGATCGCCTCGGCGTTCTCGGCCGCGAACCGCACGCCGCGGGGGCTCGCACCGGCCTGGTAGATGACGGGGGTGCGCTGCGGCGACGGCTCGGAGATGTGGATGCCCGGCACGCGGAAGTGCGTGCCCTCGTGCCGGATCGGGTGCACCTTGGCGGGGTCGGTGAAGATGCCGCGCTCGCGGTCCTCGACCACGGCGTCGTCCTCCCACGACCCCTCCCACAGCTTGTACAGCACCTCGACGTACTCGTCGGCGTGGTCGTAGCGGTCGTCGTGACCGAGCTGATCCTCCTGGCCCATGTTGCGGGCGGCGCTGGGGAGGTAGCCGGTGACGACGTTCCAGCCGATGCGGCCCTGCGTGAGGTGGTCGAGCGTGCTGAGCCGCCGTGCGAACGGGTAGGGGTGCTCGAACGCCGTGCCGGCCGTGATGCCGAAGCCGAGGTGCTCGGTCACCGCGGCCATCGCGCTCACGAGCAGGATCGGGTCGTTCACCGGCACCTGGGCGCCGTTGCGGATCGCGGCCTCGTTGGTGCCGCCGTACACGTCGTAGGTGCCGAGCACGTCGGCGATGAAGATGCCGTCGAAGGTCGCGCTCTCCAGCAGTGTCGCCAGCTCGGTCCAGTACGAGATCGTGTTGTACTGCCGCGACCGGTCGTCGGGGTGCCGCCACAGCCCGGACGACTGGTGGGCGACGCAGTTCATGTCGAAGGCGTTGAAGCGGATCTGTCGGGTCATGCGACCCATGAAACGGGACACACGGGGCCGCGGTCGAGCACCGCCGACACGCACCGAAACAATCGCGAGGGCGGCGGTCAGGGTCAGCGGTCGTAGACGTCGCAACGAGGTCAGAGGGCGTCCTCGTCGAGGCGTCGAGGGCTGGGGTCGGGAGGCAGGATCTCGATCCCGTGGTCGGCACGGCGCTGCGCCCGCCACCAGATCACGAACCCGACCGCGGTGAACACGCCGTAGAACACGTACATGAGGCCGGTCGCGTAGTAGCCGGAGCCGAACAGCAGCGGCACGCCGACCACGTCCACGGCGATCCAGATGAGCCAGAACTCCGTCCACCCCTTCGCCATGCCGTACGTGGCCAGAAGCGAGCCGACGAACGTCCAGGCGTCGGCCCACACCGGCTCCCACGACCCGAGCGCGCGGAACACGGGGGTGAGCGCGACCGTGCCGACGATCATCACCAGCACGATTCCGACGCGGGCGCTCGTGGGTGCCCACCGCGGCACCACGCGGCCGCCCTCGGCGTTGCGCCAGCGGATCCAGCCGTACACCGCGACGGCGATGAACATGACCTGGCGGCCGGCCTGGCCGAGCAGGTGGGGGAGCGAGGGGTCGGGGCTGAGCGCCGAACCGAGGAACACGGTCAGCAGCAGCAGGTTGCCGACGATGCCGACCGGCCACGCCCACACCTTGCGCCGCATGCCGCCGAGCGCGCTCGCCAGCCCGAACGCGTTGCCCACCACTTCGCGCACCAGCAGGGTCTGCCCGCCCGGCAGCAGCCACTGCGAATTGAAGGCGTCGACGAGCCACTGCAGCAGGTCCACCGGCGTCAGTCCTCGGTGCCGGGGCGCGCGTCGGGCGAGGGGCGGTCGTCGAGCACGAGCTGCAGCATGCTGAGGTCGAGCCAGCGGCCGAACTTCGCGCCCACCTGCGGCATGCGTCCGACCTCGCGGAAGCCGAGGCGCTCGTGCAGGGCGATCGACGCCGCGTTCCCGCTCTCCACCCCGCCGATCATCACGTGCATCCCGGCGGTGCGCGCGTGAGCGATGAGCTCCTCCATGAGCGCTCGGCCGATGCCGCGGCCGCGCTGATCACCCCGCACGTAGACGGAGTGCTCGACCGTGAGCCGGTAGCCGCTGTGCGGCCGCCACTGCGCGTACGACGCGTAGCCGAGCACGCCGGTGTCGTCGGCGGCGACGATCACCGGGTATCCGCGGGCGGTCCGGTCGGCGAGCCACGCGGCGCGGTCGGCGCGGTCCACCGCCTCCTCGTTCCAGATCGCCGTGGTGTGCACGACGGCGTGGTTGTGGATCTCGGTGATCGTGTCGAGGTCGGCATCGTGGGCTGGCCTGAGCTGCACGGCGGTCATGGGGCGCTCACCAGCAGGGTCGAGACGGGGATGCAGTCACGTTCCGCACTCTATCGGGGGTGACCAGCGCATCGCGTCATGGACAGGGTGGGGAACAGGCCCGCGGGGTCGAGGCCGACCGATTCGGCGCGGCCCGCCGGGGGTGAAGCGCAGCGCCCGGGCTGGTCGGGCGACCCGCCGTGGCCCCGGCGGTCAGCCGATGCGCTCGGAGTCGGACAGCGTAGCGCGGACGAGGATCGCGCGTCGCATGTCGGCCACGATCGGTTCCGAGAAGCGGGCGCGGTAGCGGCTCTCGCTCACGGCCGAGAACACGAACGGCAGCGCCGAGACGATGGCGACCAGCGTCGCCGCCTTGAGGAGGTTGACCGTGAGCGGAAGTGCCACGCCCTGCACCACGAGCGGCTGCACCACGAGCGCGTGCACCGACGTGGGATCACCCAGCCAGGTCTGCGCGAGATCCGGAGGAACGGCGATCGCACCGATGAGAACGAGCAGCACGGCGAGCAGCAGAGCGAAGACGGCCGCCTGGACGAGGTGCGCGAGGGTCATCGCGAGCAGCATGTTGATCCGCTGCGGACGGCCGACGGTCGACGCCGGATCCGTCGACGCCGGGCGACCCTCGGCCGGCGTGCCCCGCAGCAGGTCGCGCTCCTCGTCGACGGTGAGCGCGAGCGTCGCCGGGTCGACCTCGGTCGCGCTCACCTGCAGCACGACCGCGCCGGCGAGCGCGGCCACCACCAGTGCCAGGAGCCCGAGCGCGGACCACGACAGCACGGATGCCATCTGCCAGACCTCGACCGAGAAGAACGCGAACAGCACGAGCATGAGGATGACGGGAAGTGCGATGGTCGCCATGTGCCCGATCGCGGCGAGGTTGCGGGCTGCGAGCCTCGTCGCCCACGACAGCAGCGCGCCGCCGCCGAACGCGACCAGCAGCACGCTCCCCGCGACGATCGAGAGGGATTCCGCGACCGGCGCTGCGGGCGCGCCCTCGGTGACGCCTCCTTCGAGCATCACGCCGGCAGCGCAGAGAGCGATGACCACCATCGCGGCCGCCGTGCGTCGAACCCCGCGCAGGTGGCGGAGCGTGACGCGCACCACGGCGAACCCGGCCCAGGCGAGGACGAGACTGGTCAGCAGCGCGGCGAGGATCGCGAACGCGAGGCCCGTGCCGTCCTTGGTCTCCACGAGCAGGTGCAGGGCGAACGAGAAGTCGTCGATCCCGTCGCCCGCGAGGGTCCAGTAGACGGACGCGGCGGCGATGAGCGGCGCCGACCGCGGCACGATGTCATGGAACCAGCGACGCCAGGGCACGAAGGTCGGGAGCCCCTGCGCCCGGAACCACCGGTCTGCAGCGAAGGAGGTGACGGTGATCGGCGACGGCGGACGTGGGCGCATCGGTGAAATCTAACATTTCACCCCGGACATCCCCTGGCGCAACCGATCTGCCCGGGTGCGATCCGCTCAGGCGTGGACGTCGGCGGGGGAGGTCTCGCCCTCGTGGAAGCTCGGCTTCTTGCCGAAGAGGCGCGCGATGCCCAGCACGATCCCGACGATCACGAGGCCCCACACGAGGCCGGCGATCGCGGAGATGAGGGTGTCGACGATCCACACCACGACGCCGCCGAGGGGTTCGAGCGCGTGCTCGACCGCGTGCAGCACGTCGGCCGGGGCGTGCAGGCCGACCTCGCCGAGGTTGATCAGCACCAGGTGACCGCCGACCCAGAGCATCGCGACCGTGCCCAGCACGCTGATGAAGCGGAACACCGCCGGCATCGACCGCACGATCCGGGTGCCGGTGTGGCGCACCCGCTGCACCGGGTTCTTCGCCATCTTCAGCCCGATGTCGTCGATCTTCACCAGCAGCGCGACCACGCCGTACACCGCCACCGTCATCAGCAGCGCGATCACGGCGAGGATCGCCAGTGTCGACCAGACGTCGAGGCCCTTGTCGAGGCTGGCCAGCGAGATGAGCATGATCTCGGTCGACAGGATGAGGTCGGTGCGGATGGCGCCGAACACGAGCTTGCGCTCGTCGCGCGCGCCCTCGTCGGCATGACCGTGCTGCACCCCGAACCACTCGAGCACCTTCTCGGCGCCCTCGAAGCACAGGTACGAGCCGCCCAGGATCAGCAGGTACGGGAGCACCCACGGGGCGAACGCCGTGAGCAGCAGCGCGATCGGGATGATGATGACGAACTTGTTCACCAGCGACCCGAGCGCGATCTTCCCCACCACCGGGAGCTCACGCGCCGGCGTGATGCCCTGCACGTACTGCGGGGTGACGGCGGCGTCGTCGATCACGACGCCGGCGGCCTTGGCGGAGGCCTTCATGGCCGCGCTCAGGATGTCGTCGACGACGGCGAGCAGTCCAACGGACATGGCAGTCCTCTTTCCGGTGGGGGGAAGGTCAGACTACCGACTCCCGGGGTCAGGCCCGTGCGTCCTCCGCGGTGGCGAGCACGCGCTGCAGCGGCTGGTAGTGCTCGATCACGGCCCGGCGGTACCGCGCCACGTCGCCGGCGCGTGCCGCGTCGAGCATGTCGCCGTGCGCCTGGGCGGTCTGGGTGATGTCGTCGGGCTGGGCGATGCCGAGCTGCGGGAGCACCGCGGTGTGCACGTCCCAGAACGCGCCGACGAGCTGTCCGACCAGGCGGTTGTCGATCGCGCCGAACAGCCGGGTGTGGAAAGCCCTGTCCTCTTCGAGGAAGTACTCGCCGCGCCCGGCCTTGTCGACCATGTCGGCCACGAGCTCGTCCAGCTCCGGATCCTCCTGTGCCTGGGCGGCCTCGACCACGCGCTCGGCCATCGACAGGTCGAGGGCGAGGCGCACCTCCACCACCTCGCGCAGCGCCTGCAGCGACCCCTCGGGCGAGAGCACGCCGCGGAACACGAGCGCCTCCACCATCGGGTCGAGCGACATCGGGCCGACGTAGGTGCCGTGGCCGTGGCGGACGTCGACGATGTCGAGCGTGGAGAGCGTGCGGATGGCCTCGCGGACGGAGGAGCGCGACACGTCGAGCTCCTCGCACAGCTCGGCCTCGGTGGGCAGCGGGTCGCCGGGGGTGAGCCCGCGCGTGAGGATGAGCTGCTTGATCTGGTCGGCCGTCGTGGCACGGCGCATGCGCGATGCCCTCCCCGTGGTGGACTTCATGGGGCCCCTCTCGTGCCTGACAGAAAACGCTCCGATCATCTCACTCTTGTGATCTGATCGAACGTGTGTTTAGAGTACATCAGACATCAGATGTCCTCAAGATGTCCCCCCCTTCACCCTGGAGCACACATGAACCGACACATCACCCGCCGCCGCGCGGGTCGATTCGCGATGGCGGTCGCCGGCACGGTCGCCGCGTCCCTCGCCCTCGCCGGCTGCGGCGGCGGCGCCGCCAGCACGCCGGACGAGAGCCCCGCCGCGAGCGAGGTCGACCCCGACGGCATCATCGAGGCCGGCATCTCCTACACGCTCAACGGCAGCTTCGACCCGATGGTCGCCTCCGGCGCCGTCACGGTCTCCGCCAACTGGCACATCTTCGAGGGCCTCGTCGACCTCGACCCGGTCACGCAGGAGGCCGCCCCCGCGCTCGCCGCCGACTTCCCGACCAAGGTCGACGACACCACCTACGAGATCGACCTCCGCGAGGGCGCCACGTTCCAGAACGGCGACCCGGTCACCGCCGACGACGTGGTCTTCAGCTACGAGCGCGTGCTCGACCCGGCCAACAACTCGCTGTTCCGCTCGTTCGTCGACTTCATCGACACCGTCACCGCCGTCGACGAGGACACCGTCCGCATCACCACCGACTACCCGTTCTCGCTGATCGACGACCGCCTCGGCGTCGTCAAGATCGTGCCGAAGGCCGTGGTCGAGGCCGACCCCGAGGACTTCGGTGCGAACCCCGTCGGATCCGGCCCGTACTCCCTGGTCTCCGCGGTGCCCGAGGACAAGCTCGTCTTCGAACGCTACGACGACTACAACGGCCCGCGCCCCGCCCTCGCCGCCGGCATGAACTGGAACCTGCTCGCCGACGCCTCCGCCCGCGTCACCGCGATGTCGACCGGCACCGTGCAGGCCATCGAGGACGTGCCCTACATCGACGCCGACGCGCTCGCCGCCTCCGCCGACGTCGAGAGCGTGCAGTCGTTCGGCCTGCTGTTCATGATGTTCAACACGAAGGCCGCGCCCTTCGACGACGTGCGCGTGCGCCAGGCGCTGCACTACGCGCTCGACATGGACAAGATCATCGAGACCGGCATGCTCGGCAACGCCACCCCCGCCACCTCGTTCCTACCCGAGGACTACCCGAACTACCACGAGGCGTCCACCGTCTACACCTACGACCCCGACAAGGCGAAGGAGCTGCTCGACGAGGCCGGGGTCTCCGACCTCGCCATCACGCTCCGCATGACCGACACCGGCTGGGTCAAGGAGGTCGCCCCGCTCATCAAGGAGTCGCTCGACGCGATCGGCATCGACACCACGCTCGACATCAGCCAGTCCGCGTCGATGTACGAGAAGATCGACTCCGGCGACTACACCGTCGCCATCGCCCCCGGTGACCCGTCGGTGTTCGGCGTCGACCCCGACCTGCTCATGAACTGGTGGTACGGCGAGAACGTCTGGACCCAGACGCGCACCGCCTGGGCCGACTCGCCCGAGTACGCCGAGCTGCGCACGCTCCTCGACACCGCCGTGACCCAGGAGGGCGACGAGCAGCAGAAGACCTGGGACCAGGCGTTCGACCTGATCTCCGACCAGGCCGTGCTGTACCCGCTGTTCCACCGCAAGCTGCCCACCGCCTGGAGCAGCCAGGAGCTCGTCGGCTTCCAGCCCGTCCCCACCACCGGCCTGTCGTTCCTCGACGTCGGCGTGGCGGCGAAGTAGCCCCGGCCCCACCCCGCGGGGGCGCGCTCGCCCGAAGAGCGCGTCCCCGCCACCACCCCCACCCGGAAGGAGCGGCACGTGTCCAACACGCTCCGCCTCATCGGCCGGCGACTGCTGCAGCTGCCGCTGATGATCCTCGGCATCACGTTCCTGGTCTTCTTCGTGATGTCGTTCTCGCCCGTCGACCCGGCGCGCACCGCGCTCGGCGAGACCGCGTCCCCCGAAGCCCTCGAGGCCTACCGCGAAGAGCACGGACTGAACCTTCCGCTGTTCGTGCGCTACGTGAACTTCCTGTTCGGCCTCGTGCAGGGCGACCTCGGCACCTACTCCGCCCGCAGCCTGCCCGTGATCGACGAGGTGGCCCGCGCGTTCCCCGTGACCCTGGCGCTGACCTTCCTCGGCCTGCTCATCGCGGTGATCGTGGCGTTCGCGATCGGTGTACTCGCCGCCGTCTACCGCGACCGCTGGCCCGACCAGGTCATCCGCGTGTTCGGCGTCGCCGCCCTCTCCACGCCCTCGTTCTGGCTCGCGATCCTGCTCATCCAGCTCTTCACGCTCGGGCTCGGACTGCTGCCGGCGTCCGGCCCCCTGCCCGACTTCTGGACCGATCCGTCGGGCTGGCTCGCCCGCATGACGCTCCCCGCCGTCGCCCTCGCCGTCCCCGTGATCGGCCAGCTCTCGCGCGTCGTACGCACCTCGATGGTCGAGGAGCTCGACCGCGACTACGTGCGCACCGCGCTCGGCGCCGGGATCCCCCGCGTGATCGTGGTCGGCCGCAATGTGCTGCGCAACGCCCTCATCACCCCCGTCACCGTGCTCGGCCTGCGCATCGGCTACCTGCTCGGCGGGGCCGTGGTGATCGAGATCATCTTCGCGATCCCCGGCATGGGAACGCTGATCCTCAACGGCGTCACCAACAACGAACCCAACCTCGTGCAGGGAGTGACGCTCGCGGTCGCCCTCGCGTTCGTCGTGATCAACATCATCGTCGACCTCCTGTACGTGCTCATCAATCCTCGAATCCGGGCGGTGTGACATGCGACGCAGACTCACGGAACGACTCTCCGTCCCCGGCCTCCGCTGGGGCCGCCTCTCCCTCGGCTCGATCATCTGCCTGACGGTGCTCGCGCTCATCGCGCTGGCCGCCGTCCTGGCCCCGCTGATCTCGCCCTACGACCCGCTGGCCTCGGGCACCCCCGTGCAGCCGCCGAGCCCCGAGCACTGGTTCGGCACCGACCGTCAGGGCCGCGACATCTTCTCGCGCCTGGTCTACGGCGCCCGCTACTCGCTCGTGATCGGCCTGGGCGCGACCCTCGTGGCCCTCGCCGTCGCCTGTGTGCTCGGCACGATCGCCGCGACCGCGCCCAAGTGGATCTCCGAGACGCTCATGCGCGTCATGGACGTCATCATGTCGTTCCCGGGCATCGCGCTCGCCGCCGTGTTCGTGGCCGTGTTCGGCAAGTCCCTCCCGGTGCTGGTCCTCACGATCGCGTTCCTCTACGTGCCCCAGCTGACCCGCATCGTGCGCGCCAACATCCTCGACCAGTACGGCGAGGACTACGTCTCCGCCGTGCGGGTGATGGGAGCGGGCACCCCGCGCATCATCGTGCGGCACGTCGCCCGCAACGCGATGGCCCCCGTGCTCGTGTTCGCCACGGTGCTCGTCGCCGACGCGATCGTGTTCGAGGCGTCGCTGTCGTTCCTCCAGGCCGGGGTGCCCGACCCCGAGCCGTCCTGGGGCAACGTGATCGCCGCCGGCCGCAACCTCCTCATGAGCGGTGCGTGGTGGGCGACCTTCTTCCCCGGCATCCTCATCATGATCACGGTCCTGTGCCTCAACATCCTGTCCGAGGGCATGACCGACGCGATGGTGTCGCCGCGCGCCCGCAAGGTCACCGCGGACGCCGCGAACACCGAGGAGTCGACGCAGGAGCTGGAGGCCGCGGCCGCGCCCGACGACACGCATGTGATCCCCACCGTCGACACGTCCGTGAACCTGTCCGTGCCCAGCGGCGTGCCCGACGTGCTCGTGCCCACCGCCGAGACCGTGCCGCTCGCCGCACGCCTGGCCGAGCTGCGCGCCCGCGAGCTCGACCGCACCGACCGCCTCGTCTACACGGGCGATCAGGCGCCGCTGCTCGAGGTGCAGGACCTGTGCATCTCCTTCCCGCGCCACGGCGACGTGAACGTGGTCGACCACGTCAGCTTCACCGTGCGCCCCGGCGAGACGATGTCGCTCGTGGGCGAGTCGGGCTGCGGCAAGTCCATCACCTCGCTCGCGATCATGGGCCTGCTCGACCCGAAGGCCGACATCCGCGGACGCATCCTGTTCGACGGCAAGGACCTGCTGCAGATGTCCCCGAGGGAGCGCAACGCCCTCCGCGGACACGACATCGCGATGGTCTACCAGGACGCACTGAGCTCGCTGAACCCGGCGATGCTGATCCGCTCGCAGATGAAGCAGCTGACCTCGCGCGGCGGCACCCGCACCGCCGAGGAGCTGCTGGAGCTGGTCGGGCTCGACCCGCAGCGCACCCTCGCCTCGTACCCGCACGAGCTGTCGGGTGGTCAGCGGCAGCGCGTGCTGATCGCCATGGCCCTCACGCGCGACCCGCGCCTGGTGATCGCCGACGAGCCCACCACGGCCCTCGACGTGACCGTGCAGGCGCAGGTCGTGGAGCTGCTGATGCGGCTGCAGCGCGAGCTCGGCTTCGCGCTCGTGTTCGTGTCGCACGACCTCGCCCTGGTCGCGGAGCTGTCGCACCGCATCACCGTCATGTACGCGGGGCAGGTGGTCGAGCAGGGCACCACGCGCGAGGTGCTCACGCAGCCGGTGCACGAGTACACGCAGGGCCTCCTGGGGGCCGTGCTGTCGATCGAGGCCGGATCCGACCGGCTGCACCAGGTGTCGGGCGTCGTGCCGTCGCCGCGCGACTTCCCCGCGGGCGACCGCTTCGCGCCGCGCTCGTCCGACCCCGCCCGGTACGCGGGTGTGGAGCCCGTGCGGCGGCACATCGAGGGCACAGAGCACTACTACTCCGCGCATCCCGACGATGCGCCCGTCGAGGCGATCGGAGCAGGACGATGAGCGACCCCGTCATCCAGCTGCAGGACGTGCACGTCCGCTACAAGACCCGGGCGTCGTCGCTGTTCCGGCCCCGCTACGTCGACGCGCTCGACGGCGTCTCCCTCACGGTGCGCCGCGGCCAGACCCTCGGCATCGTGGGCGAGTCCGGGTCGGGCAAGTCGACCTCGGCCAAGGTGCTGATCGGACTCGAGAAGCCCACCAGCGGGCAGGTCGTGTTCGACGGCGAGCCCGTGCGCTCGTTCACCCCCGCCGTGCGCAAACGCCTCGGACGCATCCTCTCGGTGGTGTTCCAAGACCCCGCGACCGCGCTGAACGCCCGCATGACGGTGCGCGACGCGCTGCTCGACCCGCTGCAGGTCCACCGCCTCGGCACCGCCGCGACGCGGTCGCGGAAGGTGCGCGACCTGGTCGGGCTCGTCGGGCTCCCCGCCTCCGCGCTCGACGCCCTGCCCAGCCAGCTCTCGGGCGGGCAGCGGCAGCGCGTTGCGATCGCTCGTGCGCTGGTGCTCGACCCGCAGGTGATCGTCGCGGACGAGCCCACCTCCGCGCTCGACGTGTCGGTGCGCGCGCAGATCCTGAACCTGCTCACCGACCTGAAGGAGCAGCTCGGCCTCGGCATGGTCTTCATCTCCCACGACATCCAGACCGTGCGCTACCTCTCCGACGAGATCGCCGTGATGAACAAGGGGAAGGTCGTCGAGTTCGGCGACGCGGCCCGCGTGTTCGACGACCCCGCCGATCCCTACACCAGAACGCTGCTGGGCGCTGCGCCCTCGCTGCTCGAACCCCACCACTGAAACGACCGGAACACACATGTCCTCTGCTTCCCCCGCCCCTTCGTTCTCGGGCGTCGTCCCTCCCGTCGCCACCCCGCTCCTCCCGGACGGCACGATCGACCACGCCTCCCTCACGCGGCTCGTCGAACGGCTGATCGACGAGGGCGTCTCCGGCCTCTTCGCGCTCGGCTCGACCGGGGAGACCGCGTACTTCACCGACGACCAGCGCGTCGAGCTGCTGCGCACGATCGTCACCGCGAACGCCGGCCGGGTGCCGGTGATCGCGGGCGCCATCGAGCTGACCGCCCCGCGCATCATCGAGACCGCCCGCCGCCTGGTCGAGGCGGGCGCACAGGCCATCGTCACCACCGCCCCGCTGTACACGCTCAACTCGGCCGCCGAGGTCGCCGACCACTTCCGCACCATCGCCGCCGCGATCGACGCCCCGCTGTGGGCCTACGACGTGCCCGTCCGGGTGCACACGAAGCTCGGAGTCGACCTGCTCGTGCAGCTGGGCACCGAGGGCGTGATCCAGGGTGTGAAGGACTCCTCGGGCGACGACGTGTCGTTCCGCCGCCTGGTCGCCGCGAACGAGGCGGCCGGCCGCCCGCTGCAGCTGCTCACCGGGCACGAGGTCGTGGTCGACGCGATGGCCCTGGTCGGCGCGGCCGGCGTGGTCCCGGGCCTCGCGAACGTCGAGGCTGCGGGCTACGTGCGCCTGTGGAACGCCGCGCAGCAGGGCGACTGGACGGCCGCCCGCGCCGAGCAGGAGCGCATCAACCGCCTGTTCGACATCGTGTTCCAGCCGCGGGGCCTCTCCGGCGACGCGACCGGGGTCGGCGCGTTCAAGGCGGCCATGCACGCCCGCGGCATCATCGACCACGCGACCATGGCCGACACGGTGCAGGCGCTCGACGCCGACGCGGTCGCCGGCATCCGCGCCATCCTCGACGAGCTCGGGCTGCTCCCGGTCGCGGTGTGATGGGCGAGGTCGTCCTCGCCGTCGACATCGGCGGCACCAAGA
>NZ_SSDQ01000115.1:0-3364 GCF_004794315.1 Microbacterium sp. PF5
GTAATGATCAGCCTTGTGGCTCCGACCGGCATCGATCCGGTGACCTTTCGATTTTCAGTTGGATGCGGCGGGGTAGCGGGTGCTCGTTGGTCCCTGTCTGCCTCGTGATTGCGCGGAAGTCGCCGCGGTTGGTCACGGCTGGTTTGGCGTGGTTTCAGCGGAGCTACCGGCACAGGACCGGCACAGACTCAAGCGCGCGTAGACGCAAAAGTCTGAAACTGCTCGATGCTCAACATATGGAAGGGGCGGCGTAGGACTGCCGCGGCTTCGGCCATAAGCACGGGGTGAGAAGTACCGTTACGACTCCAGTCCTTTTTGGAATCGTTGGTCACAAAGACGACCGCCTCGGTGGTGCTCGTCAGGCTGCGGAGGGCGCCGAGAAGAAAGTCCGCCCAGACAAAGAAGTCACCGTTGTTGCCTGCGGGATCGCGGAACCCGGGGGGTGTCTTAGTATTGTGGCGCGATGTGGCTACGGGGTGGAACAGGGCGCGAGGAACCTGCGCCACCGACGCCCGTGCCAGGAAGACCTTCATCGTCCGCTCAAAGATCGATCGAACTTGAGGGTCGATCCAGTCGCCGTGAGTCGAGACAAGTTCGGCTACAGCGACTTCCACAGCCTCCCCCGAATCCCCGAGGGATTGTCCAATCCCAGACACTTGTTCCTTCAAATTGTCCATGGCCTTCGAAATTCGCTTCGCTTGAGGATCCAGTGCTTCGAGTGAGTTATTCCAAATCTCCTGCAATACTTGTCCCGGCATGATGAGGGGACCAGAATGGCGGACATCGAGATAGTCGACTGCATTGGTTCCTCGACTTCCGCCCAGGCCAAGGCGAAAAGCCGCATTGGTGTCAAAGCCAAGAGCAAAGTCATCCGTGGCCGGAGCGAAAGTTGGGATCCTCCCCCGTGGATCGAGTGCGTTGAAGAGCGCCTCACGAGAATCAAGGGTCGTATTCCGGTCCAGTAGGTCCAGAAGCAGGGTAACGTGCTGATCCCGTACGCTGCCATCCTCAGCGATTCGGTCTGATGCTACGCGTCGTACCAAAGTTCGCGCGCGTCGGAGGCGAGGATGCGGCCAGACTCGATTATCTGCTCGATGCCCCATTCAGGTTCGCTCCCTATCTGTTCAGCTCGTTCGCCATCTACTGCAGTGGGAAGCAGCTCGCGTTTGAACCCGAGCCATGTCGAACTTCCCATGGGTCGCCTTGTCTCAGTCGAGATGAAGGTGTTTCCGATGGTGGTTGCCCAGTACGAGGCGCGGTCTTCCTCATCTTGGGGCCAATCTGAGTTTCGAGGGCGGATGAAGTACACGTTGCCTTCGAGCTCAGGCGTGATGGTTCCCTGGAGGACTGAGGAACGTATCGCTCCAAGTACTCCGCGGTTGAGGGACCTTTCTGCAACCCTGGCCTGAAATTCAGCAGGATCAGGGCGCAGGTCTTCGAGGGCACCGAGAGCAGCTTGCCATTCGTTCTCTGCGGCGATCCGCTGGGCCGTGATTCCGAACCGACGCTCGACGTTACCCGTGCCTAGTGTTCCCGTCACGATTCTTTGCATGACGAGCTGAAGAAGCCGCTTCATGCCGAGGGTGGCGTCAGATGTGTCTGCCATGGCGAGCAGTATTGGGCGCACGGAGATGATGTTTAAGGCGTTGAGCATGGAGAAGACTGCGAGTTGCTCGTCGTCTGCTGGTCCTACCGCGGTGGGATCAGCGATCTGCTTATAAAGGGGGAGGTGATGCTCCAGATGCAGCATTAGCTCCGCGGGAGGCATGCTCTTCTCCTGCCGACGCTTGCCCGTGAGGATGTCATACAGATCTCTGGGGGCGATATGGCCCCGTTCGACCGTGACCGCATGACGAATGAATTGCACCAGCGTCGCTTGTCCTTCTTCGCGAAATTCTGATGAAATTGACTGCCATGCTTCGTAGCGGTCCTGGCGCTGAGCAGGCGGAGTTTGGCTCAGCACATAACTCTTCAGCAGGTCCGCAGTTGTAAGCTCGCGTCCGCGGGTATTAATCACCTCGAATACGCGGTATGCCGAGGCAGGTGACGGATGGATGAAGACGGCGAAGTAGAGCTTCTCCGTCAGGAACTCAGCCCATGCACCGAGGCGTCGAAACGGATCGTCTTGTAGGTCATCGCGGAGCTTGTCCGTGAGGCGGCTGTAAGCGTCGAAAAGGTAGCTTGGCAACGTGTCGCCGGACGCGATTTCGGATGCTCGATCCGCGGGGCTGGCCAAGATGTGCTGAAGCGCGGCGTCGTCGCCATCCGAGGATAGTGTTACGCGAGCGTTCTCCTCGTCGGTCTCAAAATTGATCGAACGGAGGAAGGTCGACTGAAGACGATCGGCGAGGGCGCGTCGCTCATACTTGAGAGCTTCGTGGTAGAGGGCGGCTGTGAGCAGCGTCAGCGTGAGGATGCGTTGTTGACCGTCCACCACATCCAGAATGGGCTTCTCTCCTGTCACGATGATGAGCCCTAGGAAGTAGCTCTCCTCGCTGACGCTGCCGGCCAGATCACGGAAAAACTCATCGATCTCGTCCGACTCCCACGCATACTCTCGCTGGAACTCAGGGACGTTGAAGCGACCACCTGAGAAGAGTGCCCCGGCGGTGGTCGAAGATGCGCTGAGCGGGGTGTCCATGATCGCGAGTGTAGCGACAAGAAGGGGGCGCGATCCGAAATGGCGAGAGCGATGGATGAGGAGCGCCCGGACCGCAGCGAAGCGAGGACCGGACGCACCGCAGGCCGTCGCTCTCGCCATTTCCGGCCGCTAGGCCGGCCTTGAACGAGCAAAGAAAGTTCTCACAGATCGGTGTCTAGAGCATCAGCCAAGGAGTCGGCGCGCGACGCGTCAGGTGCACCTGCACCTCTGAGGGGCCGAACCACGTGAGTTTCACGTCGTGTTCTGTGTGGTCATCCAGTCGTAGGGCGGGGATGCCGCTGACCATGGCATCAGTGTCGTGGGGGAAGTCGCCGTAGTACGGGAGAAGGATCGCAAGGACCTGCGCGATCTGGAGAGATCCGCCCCACTCGTATCTCACGAGCGACCCCATCGTCCATCCGCTGGGACCCTCGGCGGCGGCCAAGGAGTCTCCGAGCGCCTGAGTGATAAGGCCCGGCAAAGTCGCCGCATCGGGCGGCATTGTCAGTGGCAAGGCGACGAGGGCTGATACCGGCACAAGACCGGCACAAGCACCACGGGAGGCGCGTTTCGTCGCTTCGCTCGCTCAACGACAGGGGGCTGCGGAGGCTCTGAGACTGATCGGAACAGGCCAGGAGCGCGGCCCAGAAAGCGCCCCTCACCGGGGCAAAGCAAAACCCCCGCCATGTAGAAGCTAGGCGAGGGTTTCTGGGCTGATTGTAA
>NZ_SSDQ01000116.1:0-26112 GCF_004794315.1 Microbacterium sp. PF5
ATCGAGCTCCTGCAACGGCGACTCGGCGGAGGTCTCCGTGCTGTCGCTTCCCGCACCAGTTGTCGGGTGGGCAGCAGCAGCGGGTCGCCCTCGCGCGGGCGCTGGTCACCGAGCCCCGGGTGCTGCTGCTGGACGAGCCCCTGTCGGCGCTCGACGCGAAGGTGCGCGTGCAGCTGCGCGACGAGATCCGCCGCCTCCAGCTCCGACTGGGCATCACCACGGTCTTCGTCACGCACGACCAGGAGGAGGCGCTGGCGGTGTCCGACCGCATCGCCGTGATGAACGCGGGGCGCATCGAGCAGATCGGCACCCCGGAGGAGCTGTACACCGCTCCGTCCACGGCGGGGGTCGCCGCGTTCGTCGGGCTGTCGAGCGTGGTGTCCGGTGTCGCGGAGGGCGACCACGTCGTGGTGTGGGGGCAGCGCCTGCCGTTGCAGACGCCGGCCGACGGCCCGGTCGACGTGTACCTGCGACCGGAGAACGTGCACTTCGCGTCGGAGGCGGACGCGGCGACCGATGCGCTGGTGGAGGAGAGCACGTTCCTCGGCAGCATGCGCCGCACGCTGGTGCGCACGGAGTCGGGCGAGCTCGTCCGCGTGCAGCACGCGCCGGGTGTGCACCCCGCGTTCGGCGACCGCGTCCGCATCGCGGTCGACCCGGAGCCCGTGGTGGTCCATCCGCGCGGCTGAGCGGCGGAGGTCCACCTGGAACGTCGGAGACCCCGCGGCCGTCTGGCCGCAGGGTCTCCGTTCGGTTTCCAGGTCAGATGGTGATCTGCCCGGCGACGGTGGCGAGCTTGTGGCGGGCGAGCGCCAGGTTCGCCTTCGCCTTGTCGAGCACCAGGTAGACGAAGAGTCCTTCGGTGCCGCTGCTGCTGAGCACATTGATCAGGTGGTACTGGTCGTCGAGCGTGATGAGGATGTCGTCGATCCGACTGGCGATGCCGAGCTCCTTCATCGTCTGCAGCTTCGCGCGGACGACATTGGAGTTCCCGGCCGCGGCGACACCGAGGTCGAAGGCGGGGTGACCGCCCTGCGCGAGAGCCATGCCGGACGCGGAGTCCGCGATCGCGACGCCCACGGCGCCGTCGATCGTCAGAAGCTCCTGCACGGACTGTTCCAGTTGTGCCATTCGTTCTCCCTGAGGTTCTGTACGGGTGCGGTCGAGCGAGGTGTCCCGCTCGATGAGGGGTGTGCCCGGGGTCGGTGCGATCGGGTCGTCGCCGCCGGGCGTGAGGGTCGGAAGGAGCGCCGGGCCCGCGTCGCGATCGACGAGTGCGTGCGCGCGCAGCGCGGGGCGCGGAGGCGGTGGCGGGAGTGTCGAGAACAGGTCCTCGAGCGCGCGGAGCGCGTCGTCATCGGGCGCGGCGGCGTCGGCCGATTCCGCGCGTGTGCTCGCAACGTCGATCTCACGTCGACGACGGCCGAAGACAGCCATCGGTCCCCCTTGTGTCACCACGAGTCGTCGCCGATCCGTCCTGGATCGCCGCCGACTTGTCCCCAGATTCCGTCGACCGCCCCAGCGATCGACCTGCACACGATACCCGGCGAACCTCCGGATCCGCGCCTCCGAACGCCCCTCCCCCGCGTTGTATATCGGTAGCGCGTCTCCGGCCTCCCCGCGGAGGTCGTCGCAGCCGAGGGACCGCGGTGAGAAGAACGAACCCCCTGTCGCCATCCCGGCGGCAGGGGGTTCGTTCGTCGGTGCTTCAGAGCACGCGGGACAGGAAGTCCCTGGTGCGCTGGTGCTGCGGATCGGCGAGCACCTCGTGCGGGTCGCCCTCCTCGACGATGTGACCGCCGTCCATGAAGATCAGCCGCGAGCCGACCTCACGCGCGAAGCCCATCTCGTGGGTCACGACCAGCATCGTCATGCCCTCGTCGGCGAGCGACCGCATGACCGACAGCACCTCGCCGACCAGCTCGGGGTCGAGCGCGGAGGTGGGCTCGTCGAAGAGCATCATGTCGGGGTTCATGCACAGCGCTCGGGCGATCGCGACGCGCTGCTGCTGCCCGCCCGACAAGTGACCGGGGTAGGCGCCCGCCTTCTCGGCCAGGCCCACCCGCTCGAGCATCGCGTGCGCGACCTTCTCGGACTCCGCCTTCGACCGCTTCTTCACCCGCTGCTGCGCGATCGTCAGGTTGCCGAGCACGCTCAGGTGCGGGAACAGGTTGAAGCTCTGGAACACCATGCCGATGCGGGTGCGCACGCGGTCGATGTCGACGTCGGGGTCGGTGATGTCGATCCCCTCGATCAGCACCTTGCCGCCGGTGGGCTCCTCCAGCAGGTTCACCGAGCGCAGCAGCGTGGACTTGCCCGAGCCGGACGGGCCGATCACGCAGACGACCTCGCCGGCCGTGACCGTGAGGTCGATGCCCTTGAGCACCTCGTTGTCTCCGAACGTCTTCACGAGCCCCTGGATGTCGATCGCGGGCGCGTGGACGTCGATCAGATCGGTGGTCATCGGCTCCTCGCCATCCGTCGCTCCAGCCACGCGCTGAACCGCGTGAGGGGGATCGTCACGATCAGGTACAGGATCGCGGCCATGATCAGCGGCGTCCCGTTGGCGTTCTGCGTACTGGCGTCGCGGGCGAACGTCGTGAGCTCCTTCGACCAGATGAACGACCCGGCCACGAACAGCAGCGAGGTGTCCTTCAGCAGCAGCACGAACTCGTTCGTCAGCGGCGGGATGATGATGCGGAAGCCCTGCGGCACCACGATCCAGAACGTCGTCTTCATGGGCGACATGCCGAGCGAGCGGGCCGCCTCGGTCTGCCCCTTCGGCACCGCCTGCAGGCCGGCGCGAATGGTCTCGGCCATGTACGCCGATGCCACGAGGATCAGACCGATCAGCCCGAGGACTACCGGCCCGCCGAGCTTCGTACCGGGGATACCCATGCCGATCGGCACGATGTAGGCGATCGCGAAGATCGTGAGGATCGCCGGGAGTCCGCGGAACAGTTCGATCCAGCACGTCGCGATCCAGCGGAACGGCCCGATCTCCGACAGCTTCATCAGCGCGAGGACCACGCCGAGCAGCAAACCGCCCACGAACGCCACGGCGGTGAACCACAGGGTGTTCACGAGCGCGGTGGTGATGATCCCCGGGAGCATCTTCGCCGCGATCTCCGGGTTGAAGTACATCGTGGCGATCCGCGCCCAGTCGGTGCTGATCGCCGCCCAGATGACGAGAGCGATCAGCACCGCATAGACGGTGTAGCGGTACAGCTTCTTCTTCGTGGTGCGCCTCAACGCCATTGTCAAGGTCCTCCCGACCGACTCAGTTCCGTCTTCAGTTGGCCGTGAAGTACTCGTCGTAGATCTTCTGGTACTCGCCGCTGTCGCGGAGGTCCTTCAGTGCGCCGTTGACCGCCTCGAGAAGAGCATCCTTCTCGCCCTTCGCGAACGCGAAGCCGTAGGACTCGTCGGTCTCGTACGTTTCCACGATCTTGTAGGCGGAGTCGGCCTTCTCGTGCTCGAGGTTCACCGGCTGGTCCTGCAGGATCGCGTCGATCTGCCCGGCCTGCATGGCCGGCCACAGCTCGCCGTCCGACGGGTACTGCACGAGCTGAGCGCCCTTCGCGTTCTCCCCGGCGTAGGACTCACCCGTCGTGCCCTGCTGCACGCCCACGTTCTTCCCGTCGAGGTCGTCGATCGACTCGATGCCCGAGTCGGTGCGCACCAGGAGCGACTGCAGCGAGTCGTAGTACGGGTCGGAGAAGTCGATGTTGGCCTTGCGCTCCTCGGTGATCGTCATGGCCGAGGCGCCGACGTCGCACGTACCGGCCGCCAAGGTGGTCCCGGACTGCAGAGCTTCGAAGCCCACATCCTGCACCGAGAGCTTCAGGTCGAGCTGCTTCGCGATCGCGCCCAGCAGGTCGATGTCGAAGCCCGTGTACTCTCCATCGTCGCCCTGGAACTCGAACGGCGGGTAGGGGATGTCGGAGCAGACAGAGAGGGTGCCCGCCTCGATCAGACCGTAGTCGTCGCCGGCCGCGGGAGCGTCGCTGCTGCCCGCGTCGGTCGATCCGGTGGCGCATCCGGCGAGCGCGAACGTGGCGGTGGCCACGAGTGCGAGACCGGCGAAGAGGGTACGACGAGGCATGTCGACTCCTGGGGTTCGGGGGCGGGTGCGCCCGCGGACGGGTAGGAGATCATCTAAACATGCGGCTCGTCGCGTGACCAATGACACGGGCAGACGACCGCATTACGTTTGTGTTTCGGTGCCTCCCCGCGCGGCACCCGGTCTCACACCTCGACGTCGACGGCCACACGACCGGAGACGACGGAACGGATGTATCCGGCGACCTCCTCGTGCGCAGGGTGCACCTGGTACTGCTCCAGAGCCTCGACGGAGTCGAACTCCGCGACGAGCGTCACGTCCCAGTTGGCGTCAGGGTAGACGTCGTTCGCGCCCGCCCAGATGCTGCGCAGCTGGGGAACGATGCCGTCGAGCGCGTTCAGCCGGCGGGCGACCTCGGCCGCCTGGTCCGCGCGGGTCTGCGCATCGTCGGCGGCGAGCTTCCAGGCCACGACATGGCGGATGGTCATCGGGGTGTCTCCTGATCGGTGAGGGCGTCGGCGCTCACGGCTTCCTCCAGCGCCTCGCGCAGGCGGTCGGGCGAGACGCGCCAGTGGGCGTGCAGGCGGCCGTCGATCAGCACCACCGGGATCTTCTCCCACCACTGCTCGTACAGCGCGGGGTCTTCGGCGATCGACGCCTCGACGATCTCGATCCGCTCGGCGGCGGCGTCGGGTAGCTCGGCGACCACGGCGTCGACGACCTCGGAGGCCACGTCGCACAGATGGCAGTCGGGCTTGCCGATCAGGGTGAGCGTGGTCACGCCGACGGCACCTCGACCTGGCGACCCTGCGCGATCCACTCGCCCGTGCCGCCCTCGACGTTCGTCGCGTCATAGCCGCGCGCCTCGAGCGCCTCGACCACGCGAGCCGAACGGCCGCCGGCCTGACAGATCACGTCGAAGGACTCGGCGGGCAGTTCGTCGAGACGGTTGCCGATCTCGGACATCGGGATGTTCACCGCGCCCGGAACGTGGCCGGCCGCGAACTCGTGCACCTCCCGGACATCGATGAGCGGGGTACCGGAGCGCTCGGCGAGCTCGGCGACGGTGATCGACTTCATGACATCCTCTCGGCGGTGCGGCACGGCAGAGACACAAAGCGCCCGTCCGAAGACAGGCGCTCGGTGTCTGGCCGCTTACTTCTTGTTGCGGCGCTGGTGGCGAGTCTTGCGAAGCAGCTTGCGGTGCTTCTTCTTCGCCATGCGCTTGCGGCGCTTCTTGATGACAGAACCCACGGAAACCTCACTAAGTCAGGGGCTGGGTGTCGCCGAATCGGACACCCGGGTACGGGCACGAAAAAATGCCTCGGATCATCCTAGCAAACCCGCGGGCCGCCTCGCGCCGCCCTGCGGATCAACCCGCGTCGGCGATCGGTCGCTGCAGCGCCTCGGCCACGGCCGACTCCGGGACGCGGTAGCTGCGGCCGAAGCGGATGGCGGGCAGCTCTCCGGAGTGCACGAGCCGGTACACGGTCATCTTGGACACGCGCATGAGCTCAGCGACCTCGGCCACCGTCAGGAATCGGACATCTGGAACCTCGGGCATCCCACGTACCCCTTTCTCGATGTGCACACTCTATGGGTTTCCTGGGACGCGTGTAAACCCACGTGACTCGTGTGATCAGTGGGACGCGGGCACCGTGGCGAACGCCCGCACCGGGAAGGTGCCGAACCCGCGGATCGCGGGCGGGGCCGCGGTGAAGCGGGCACCCCGCGAGGGCACCGCGTCGAGATCCCTGAGGTGCTCGACCACGTGCACGCCGGCGGCGAGGAGGATGCTGTGCGCCGGACGCTCTCCGCCGCTCTCGGTGTCGTCGATGTTGAGCGAGTCGATCCCGACCAGGCGCACCCCCGCCTCGACCAGGAAGCGGGCGCCGTCCTCCGTGAGGTACGGCGCCCCCTCCGCATAGTCGGGCGTGCCGAAGAGCCTGCTCCACCCCGTGTCGAGGAGGACCGCCGAGCCCCGCAGGTCGCGGTCCGCCAGGGTCGCCGCACGGATGCCGCGGCGCTCGGGCGACCAGGCATCGCGCAGGTGGAAGACCTCGGCGGGGAGGCCGACCAGGGTGCGCAGGTCGAGTGCGGCGAGATCGTCGCCGTCGCCGTAGCGGTGCCAGGGGGCGTCGAGGTAGGTGCCGGTGTTGCCGATCATCGTGATCACGTCCATCGCGAACTCGGTCCCCGGCGCGTAGCGCTCCCGGGATGCGGCGCGCGTGAGGAACGGGGCGATGGTCGGCGCCGGCAGCCCGGGATAGGTGATCATCCCGGCCTCGATGGGGTGGCTGAGATCCACGATGCGGTCCTCGGCCTCACCGCCGCTCGGTGCCTCGACTCCGCGGCTTCCGCGATGCGGCTCCTCGACGATGCGCAGGTCGCGGAGGTGCACCTCGTCGACGAGCGCCAGTCCCAGGTGACGGACGAGCAGGGTGCCGATCTCCTCGGCCGAGAGGTCTTCCCGGGGAAGGTCGAGGCGGAACCCCTCCCCGTGCATGCCGCCGCCGTTGGCGAACGTGATCGAGAAATCGAAGTGAGCGCGGTGCGGAGCGGTCGTCATCCCCCATCCTGCCCATCCGGCGCGGCGCCGGGGTCGCTCAGCCGGACTTCCTGGCCTTCGCCACCCGTTCGCGCGCCTCGCGAAGAGCCTGACGCTCGAGCTTGCGCGCCGCGCGCAGCGCCTTCTCGGCATCACGGCTGGCCTTCTGCGCCTCCTTGAGGCGCTTGTCCCCGGCGAGCTCCGCCGCATCGAGGGCGACCCACTCCTCGGAGACCCGGTGCTGCTCCCCGCGATCGAGACCGTCGAGGTAGGCCGCGACACCGTCGAGCGTGCGCTCCACGGCGAAGCGGAACGGATCGGCCGGCGACAGGAACACGCCGTCCTCGATCGCCCGGCGGAGCGCGGGGAACTCCTCGGCCGAGATCACCCGGTCGAACAGCGACGCCTCCCGCATCGCCACCTCTTCGGCGGAGAGACCGGAGGAGCGGGACTGCTCCGAGTACCCCGCCTGCACGATGCCGCACCAGCGAGCGTGGCCGGTGATCGCGAGGGCGACGGCCATCCGCTCGTCCGCGGTGAGCGGTGTGTCATCGAGCGCGGCGAGACTGGCGTCCAGCCAGGCGGAGCTGTTGGGGGTGATCGGCGAACCCGAGATCGGCAACGACAGGATCCACGGGTGGCGCAGGTAGACGAGGATCTGGGCCTCGTACAGCGCGAGCAGCCGCGCGCGCCAGCCCTCGACCTCGAGGTGGCTCTCCGGAGGGAGTCCGGTCGCCTCCTCCTGCATGAGCAGCAGGAGGTCGTCCTTCGCGGAGACGTAGCGGTACAGCGACATGGGGGTGAAGCCGAGCCGGGCGGCCACCGCTGCCATGGAGACGGCGCCGATGCCCTCGCCGTCGGCGAGTTCCACCGCGGCTTCCACGATCTTCTCGACACTCATCTCCCGCTTCGGCCCGCGCTGGGGATTCGCCGCGACGCCCCAGGCGAGGGCGATGCCCCGGGGGAGCTCGGGAGGCTCGATGTCGGTCATCCGCCCATCCTACTTCTGTTTATTTCATAAACAGTGTGTTACCGTCATACACAATTGCGTTGCCCATACACAGTTTTCGCGATACACAGAAAGGGATTCTGATGGAGACAGCCATCCAGGTGCGCGACCTGCGCAAGGCCTTCGGGCCGAAGCCCGCGGTCGACGACCTCGCCTTCGAGGTCGCCCGCGGCGAGGTCTTCGCTCTGCTCGGACCGAACGGCGCGGGCAAGACGACGACCATCAACATCCTCACCACCCTCACCGCCGCGGATGCGGGATCGGCGACCGTGGCGGGGTGGGATGTGCGCTCGCATCCCGACGAGGTGCGCCGGCGCATCAGCCTCACCGGGCAGGCGGCCGCCGTGGACGACGCCCTCACCGGTACCGAGAACGTCGTCATGTTCGCGCGCCTCTCGGGACTGGGGCGGGCGGCCGCGCGGCGCCGCGCCGAAGACCTCATCGCCCGGTTCGCGCTGACCGACGCGGCGTCCCGCGCCGTGCGCACCTACTCCGGCGGCATGCGCCGTCGCCTCGACCTGGCGCTCAGCTTCGTCGTGACCCCGGAAGTGCTGTTCCTCGACGAGCCCACCACCGGGCTCGACACCCGTAGCCGCCGCGACCTGTGGGACATCATCCGCACGGTCGCGGGTGCCGGCACGACGGTGTTCCTCACCACCCAGTACCTGGAGGAGGCGGATCAGCTCGCCGACCGGATCGCCGTCCTGCACGACGGCCGGATCGCGGCGCTGGGCACCGCCGCCGAGCTCAAGGCGCGTATCGGCGGCGACACGGTCGAGCTCCACGACAGCCGGGGAGAGCTGCGGCGCGAGATCCCGACCGACGGCACGGTCGCCGGGCTGCGGCGCGCCCTCGATCGGCTCGACGCGGAGGGGGACGACGGCGTCGTCACGCTCCGACGGCCCACCCTCGACGACGTGTTCCTGGCGGTCACGTCGTCCCCCGCGGGCCGGCCTGTATCCGGAGAGCCGGCCGACGCCGGCTCACGCACCCTCGAGGAGCTCGCATGAACACCGCGGTCACCACCCCCATGCCCCCGCACGCCTCCCCCACGCCGACGCCTCGACCGCGCCTGCGCGGGCTGACGGCCGAAGCCGTCTTCGTCGGACGCAGCCTGCGGCACTCGCTGCGCGACGGCGAATCACTGCTCATGGCGATCATGCTGCCCGTCATGCTCATGCTCATGTTCACGTGGGTGTTCGGCGGGGCGATCGACCCCTCCGGCGCCTACGTCGACTACGTCGTGCCGGGCATCATCCTCACGTGCGCGGGGTTCGGGGCGTCCTCCACGGCGGTGTATGTCGCGAACGACATGCGCTCCGGCATCATCGACCGGTTCCGCACCATGCCGCTGCGCGCCGGAGCCGTGCTCACCGGGCACGTGGTGGCGAGCGTCCTGCGCAACCTGGTCGCGACGGCCATCGTCATCGGCGTCGGGGTGCTGGTCGGGTTCCGCCCGACCGCGTCGCCGGGCGACTGGATCGCGCTGGGCGGGCTGATCACGCTCTACATCCTCGCGATCACGTACCTGTTCGCGGCGATCGGCCTCGCCGCCGGCAGCCCCGAGGGCGCCAACGGCTACGGCTTCGTGCTGCTGTTCCTGCCCTACCTGTCCAGCGCGTTCGTGCCGGTGGCGAGCATGCCGGAGTGGCTGCAGCCGGTCGCCGCGCACCAGCCCATCACCCCGATCGTCGAGACCATCCGCAGCCTGCTCCTCGGCACCGACGCCGGAACGCAGCCGTGGTGGGCGGTGCTGTGGTGCGTGGTGATCCTCGGCGTCGCCGTCGTGTGGGGCGCGTGGCTGTTCCGCCGCAAGGCGGGCCGCCGCTGAGCCCGTCCCGTCCAGCCCGCGCATAGCCGCCGCTCGCCGGTCGCCCAGACAGCTCTGGCACTGTCGATGCAGGACTTGTGCCGGCACCGCCGAGTCCGTTGCGGAGCTGGGGTCCGTGGATCGCCCCTGACGACATGCCCCCCGGTCGTCAGGGGCGATGTCCGTTCCGGCGCGGCTGCGCGCGCGTCAGGCGCCGAGCCGCTTGAGCGCCGTGGTCACCACGTGCTTGGCCGATGCGGCCGCGCGTCCGACCACCTCGGCGGCGTGTGCCGCACCATCGGGAAGACCACCCGGGTAGGCGATGTCCGGGGCCGCGTCACCGTAAGCGTCGACGAGGAACGGGACCAGCCAGTCGTCGACGACCTCGAGCGGCTCGACGGCGAGGCTGTAGAACCGACGCTGCCCGTCCTCGCGCACGGTCACGAGCTCGGCATCGCGCAGCACCTTGAGGTGCTTGGAGACGGTGGGCTGGCTGATCCCCAGGTCGGCCACGATCTGGCTCACGCTGGTGCCGGACTCGCCTTCGGACGTTCGCCGGAGCAGGAGCTGGAGGATGTCGCGCCTCGTACCGTCTGCGATCACGTCGAAGATGTCCGTCATGGCATCAGGGTAGTCGCCCCCGGCACGGAGTACCATGACGAGGGCTCGGCGGGCGGCGTCGTGCACGGATGGATTCGAACGAGGGGGCAGCGATGTCGGGCATCGTTTCGGCGTCGTCGCCCCGACAGCGGTTCCCGGGGTCGGGCGGGCGCTTCAAGCACCTCATCACGTCGTCGCCGTCGCGGTTCGCGATCTCCGTGTTCGCGCTGCTGATCCTCGTCTTCACCGTCCTCTTCTCGCTGCCGATCGCATCGGCCGACCGCACCGTCACGCCGCTGAGCGACGCCCTCTTCACCGCCGTCTCCACGATCTGCGTCACGGGTCTGGCGACCGTGGACATGGCCAACCACTGGTCGCCGTTCGGGCACGTCCTGGTGTTCATCGGCGTGAACATCGGTGCGCTGGGCGTGCTGACCCTCGCCTCGCTGATGGGCATGCTCATCTCCAAGCGCCTCGGGTTGCGCGCCAAGCTCATGGCCGCGGGCGACACGAACCCGCTGCGCGCGCACGGCGGCGTCGTGAACGAGAGCCAGACGGTGCGGCTGGGCGAGGTCGGGCAGCTCCTCACCACGGTCGCCGTCTCCGCCCTCATCATCGAGGCCTCCCTCGCCGCGCTCCTCTACCCGGCCCTGGTGATGGCCAAGGTCGACCCGATCGCCGCACTGTGGGAGGCGCCCTACTTCGCCGCCATGGCGTTCACCAACACCGGCTTCGCCCCCAACGACGGCGGCGTCGCGGTGTTCGCCGACGACTACCTCGTGCTGTTCCTGCTCATGGTGGGGGTCTTCCTCGGCAGCATCGGCTTCCCCGTGATCTACACGCTCGCCAAACACGTGTGGCACGTGAAGCGGTGGTCGCTGCACTCCAAGCTCACGATCGTCACCACCGTGCTGCTGTTCGTGGTCGGTGCCGCCGCGTTCCTCATCCTCGAGTACGACAACCCGAAGACGTTCGGGTCGATGGACGCCGCCGACACGACCTTCCAGGCGTTCTTCCTCTCCGCGATGACGCGCTCCGGCGGCTTCAACGTGATCGAGATGGACGATCTCAACGGCTCCTCCCTGCTCGCGGCGAGCATGCTCATGTTCGTCGGCGGCGGCTCCGCGTCGACCGCGGGAGGCATCAAGGTGACCACCCTCGCCGTGCTCGCGATCGCGGTGTGGTCGGAGGCGAAGGGACGCCAGTCGGTCGAGGCCTTCGGGCGGCGCATCCCGAGCGACGTGCAGCGCGTCGCCCTCAGCGTCGTCGCGTGGGGAGCGACCATCGTGGCCCTGTCGACCATCGTGATCGCGCAGATCACGAAGGCCGACATCAGCCACGTGCTGTTCGACGTCATCTCCGCGTTCGGCACCGTCGGCCTCTCGACGGGCCTGACCGGCGAGCTGCCGGATTCCGCCTCGTACGTCATGGCCGCGACCATCTTCATGGGGCGCGTTGGTACAGTGACTCTCGCCGCGGCAGTCGCCGCGACGTCGCGAACGCAGTACTACTCACTGCCGGTGGAAAGGCCGATCGTTGGTTGAAGTCCTGCGCGGAGACGCCCCCGTCCTCGTCATCGGCCTCGGCCGGTTCGGTGCGGCGTGCGCCGGTGAGCTCGACCGTCTCGACCGCGAGGTCCTCGCGATCGACGACAATCTCGAGCTCGTGCAGAAGTGGTCGGAGCGTGTCACCCACACCGTGCAGGCCGATGCCAGGAACATCGACGCCCTGCGCCAGATCGGCGCCCAGGACTTCCAGGTCGCGGTCGTCGCGGTCGGCTCCTCGATCGAGGCATCCGTACTCATCACCGCGAACCTCGTCGACCTCAAGGTCCCGCAGATCTGGGCCAAGGCCGTCTCCCAGTCGCACGGCAAGATCCTCGCCCGCGTCGGCGCCAACCACGTGATCTATCCCGAGCGCGAGGCCGGCGAGCGCGTCGCCCACCTGGTGAGCGGTCGCATGCTCGACTTCATCCGCTTCGACGACGACTTCGTGCTCGCCAAGATGTACCCGCCGAAGTTCATCCGCGGCGTCGGCCTGAACGAGTCCGGCGTGCGCTCGAAGTACAAGGTCACCGTCGTCGGCGTGAAGAGCCCCGGCAAGCCGTTCCGCTACGCCGAGGCGAACACCATCGTCACCAACCACGACCTCATCATCGTGTCGGGCACCAACAGCGATATCGAGCGCTTCGCCGCCCTGGACCGCTGACCGGGCCACATCCCGACTCCCCCTCGCGGTGGATGCGTCCCTCGACTCCCGCGTGATGGGATGGGGGCCATGACCGACCACGCCCCGGCCCCTCCCGTGCTCGCCCTCCGCGGGCTCCGCAAGCAGTTCGGCCAGAAGGTCGCCGTCGACGGCCTCTCGCTCGACGTCCCCGCCGGATCGATGCTCGGCCTGCTCGGCCCGAACGGTGCGGGCAAGACCACCACGCTGGCGATGACGACGGGGCTGCTGCGTCCGGACGCGGGCTCGGCGTGGGTGCTCGGACACGACGTCTGGCAGGACCCGGCCCGGGCCAAGGCGCTCATGGGCGTGCTGCCCGACGGGATCCGCATGCTCGACCGCCTCACCGGCGCCGAGCTGCTGCGCTACACCGGCCTGCTCCGCGGCATGCCCGAGGCCGAGGTGCACACCCGCACCGGCGAGCTGCTCGACGCGCTGGGCCTCGGCGACGACCGCGACACCCTCGTCGTGGACTATTCCGCCGGCATGCGCAAGAAGATCGGCCTGGCGTGCGCGCTGATCCACGCGCCGCGGCTGCTGCTGCTGGACGAACCGCTGGAGGCCGTCGACCCGGTGTCGGGTCAGACCATCCGGCAGATCCTGCGCGCCTTCGTCGACAGCGGCGGCACGGTGGTGCTGTCCAGTCACGTCATGGAGCTGGTCGAGTCGATGTGCGACCGCGTCGCGATCGTCGCCGAGGGGCGGCTGCTGGCGCACGGAGAACTCGACGAGGTCCGAGCCGGGATGACGCTGCAGCAGCGCTTCCTGTCGCTCGTCGGTGCCCACGACCTGGGAACGGAGACGCTCGCGTGGTTGCGCTCCTCGTAGGCCTGCGGCTGCGTCAGCTCGGTCACCAGCTCGCGCGCAACCCGTGGATGATCGTCACGCTCGTCGTGGTCGGCCTCCTGGCCGTCGGCATCCTCGCGACCCTGACGGTGGGGGTCGTGCTGCTGCGGATCGGTGCGCCAGACGCCGCCGTGACCGCGCTCGTGCTGACGGGAGCCGTGATCGTGCTCGGCTGGTGGATCGGGTCGATCCTCGTGAGCGGCGACGACGCCCTGGCGCCCGACCGGTTCGCCCTGCTGCCGGTCACGGCGAAGCGGATGCTCCCGGGGCTCGTGGTCGCGGGCGTCACCACGATCGGCGGCATCGGCACCGCACTCGCCCTGCTGCTGATGCTCCTCGGCTGGTCGGTCGACGTGCTCGCCCTGCTCGCCGCGTTCGTCCTCATCCCGGTGGCCCTGGCGACCTGCGTGCTGGGCGCCCGCGTCGTGAGCGGGCTGCTCGGGAAGTGGCTCGCCCGGCGCCGCACCCGCGACCTCGTGCTCACGGTGGGTGTCGTGCTGCTGGCGTCGTCCGGACTGCTGCTGAACATCGGGCTCCAGGCGCTGACGACCGTGCACGACGTCGGCGGGGCGTTCGCCACCGTGGCCGAGGTCGCCGCCTGGACCCCGGTCGCCGCCGTGTTCGGGGTTCCTGCGGCGCTCGCGCAGGGGGCGGTGGGGGTCGCACTGCTCCGGCTGCTCATCGCCGTCGGCACGGTCGTGCTCCTCTGGGCCGCGGCCCGCGTCCACCTCGACGCCCGCCTCACGGCACCCCTCGTGTCCAGCGGGGGCGGCCGGGTCCGCTCGGGCGGCCTGCTCGACCGGATGCTGCCGGCGGGACCGGTCGGTGCGATCGCGGGCCGCACGTTCCACTACTTCCGCCGCGACCCGCGCCAGGTCGTCAATGTGGTGATGCTGCTGATCCTGCCCGCGATCTTCCTCGGTCTCGCCGTGATGAACGGCCTGCGGGAGGAGTCCGTGGGACTCGCTCCCGCCATCGTGCTGATCCCGGCCATCAACGCTCTCCTCGCGGGGAGCATCGTGCAGCTGGCCATCGCCTACGACAACGACGCGGTCGCCCTGCACATCCTGACCGGTGTCAGCGGCACCGCAGACCGGGCGGGACGGCTGCTCGGCTTCGGGCTGATCGGCCTCCCGGTCACGATCGCCCTGTGCGTGGCGACGTGCCTGGTCGCCGGACGACCGGACCTGCTGCCCGCGAGCCTCGGCGCGGCGCTCGGCCTGATGGCGGTGTCGGCCGGCGCGGGCGCGTGGGTGGGCGCGTTCCTCCCCGGTCGCGCTCCCGCTCCCGAGGCGAACCCGTTCGGTCGCGGATCGGCGGGCGGCGCACAGTCCTTCCTCGCGATGCTGATCATGTCGCCGATCACGCTGATCCTGGGCGGCCCGGCTCTGGGCTTCGGGATCGCCGCGATCTGGATGCCGCCGCTGGGCTGGGTGAGTCTGGCGTGCGCGGTCGTGATCGGGACCGCCGCCGTGTGGGGCGGGACCGTGCTGGGCGGCAAGACGCTCGAACGGCGCTGGCCGGAGGTGCTCGCGGAGGTGTCGAGCGAGAGCTGAGCCCCGCGCGGGTCAGGCGTCGATGTCGAGGACGACCTCGACCACGTCGCCCACGCCGAGCCCCTCCCGATCCTGCAGCACCTTCTTGATCGGCACGATGTAGCCGCCGTCCTTCGGCCACAGCGCGGTGGTCACGGTCGTGCCGCCGATCGTCACCGTCGCGGGGATCATGCCCCAGCCATAGGTGACGACGGCGGCGACATCGTGGATCATCGCGCTCTCGACCGGCGGCACCGTGACGAAGTGGAACGGCGCCGGCCCGCGCCAGAACCAGATCTCCCCCTCGACCCGCAGCCGCATGTCACGCCCCCGCCGCGAGCTCCTTCGCGCGGGCGAGCGCGGCCGCGGCGGCCTCGGCGAAGGTCCGGTCGAGGTGTGCATCCTGCAGCACGGCGACGGCGCGCTCGGTGGTGCCCTTGGGACTGGTCACACGGCGCCGCAGCTCGGCCGGGTCTTCGCCCGACGCGTCGAGCAGGGCGGTCGCACCGATGAAGGTCTGCTCGACCATGAGCCGCGCATCCGCCTCGGTGAACCCCATCCCGATGGCCGCCGTGGTGACCTCCTCGATCAGGAGGAACACGTACGCGGGGCCCGAGCCGGAGATCGTGGACAGCGCGTCGATCTGCGACTCCGGCACCTCGATCACCGCGCCGACCGTCTCGAACAGGCGTCGCACGAGCGCCACGTCGTCCGCGGTCGCCGCAGCCCCGGCGGCGAGGCCGGTCACGCCCTTGCGGACGGTCGACGGCGTGTTCGGCATCGACCGGATCACGCGCGCTCCGGTGCCCAGGTGGTCGGCGAACGTCTGCAGGGTGACCCCGGCGGCGAGGCTGACGACGATCGTGTCGGCGGTCAGGTGCGGAGCGATCTCGCGCAGCAGCTCCGGCACCATCGCGGGCTTGACGCCCACCAGCACGATCCGGGCGCCGGACACCGCCTCGGCGTTGCCCTCCGGCCGCTCGGACAGCGCGATGCTGGTCACCCCGTCGAGCCCATCGAACGACGCCGCCTTCTCCGTCGTGCGGTTCGTCGCGGTGATCCCGCCGTCGACCGGGACGCCCGATGCGAGCACGCCGCGGAGGATCGCCCCGCCCATCGAACCGGCACCGAGGAACGCGAGGGAGGGAAGCGAGTCAGCCATGTGGTCATCCTACGGCGGGCGCTCCGGCGTCCCCCGACCGGCGGTTCTAGACTCGACGCATGAGTGCATCCGGAGGAAGCAAGGCCATCGTCGCGGCGTTCCTGGCGAACCTGGGCATCGCTCTCGCGAAGTTCCTCGCGTGGGCCCTCTCCGGCTCCGCCTCCATGCTCGCGGAGGCCATCCACTCGGTCGCCGACTCGGGCAACCAGCTCCTCCTCATGCTCGGCGGACGCAAGGCCCAGCGCCGAGCCGACCGAGCGCACCCGTTCGGCTATGGACGCGAACGCTACGTGTACGCCTTCGTCGTCTCGATCATCCTGTTCTCGGTCGGCGGCCTCTTCGCCATCTACGAGGGCGTCGAGAAGCTCACGAACCCCCACGAGCTCGACAAGACCTGGTGGTGGCTGCCTCTCGTCGTGCTGCTGATCGCGATCGGCCTGGAGTCGTTCTCGCTGCGCACCGCCGTGAAGGAGAGCAACCTCGTGCGCGACCGGGGCCAGTCGTGGCGGTCGTTCGTGCGACGCGCCAAGGCCCCCGAGCTTCCGGTCGTGCTGCTCGAGGACGTCGGCGCCCTGACCGGTCTGACGTTCGCGCTGCTCGGCGTGGGCCTCACCCTCCTCACCGGCAACCCCCTCTTCGATGCGCTCGGCACCGTCATGATCGGCGTGCTGCTGGTGCTGATCGCGATCGTGCTCGGCGTCGAGACGAAGAGCCTCCTGGTGGGCGAGGGAGCCACGCAGGCCGACGAGGACCGCATCGTGGACGCGATCACGGACGGCCCGGAGATCGAGAAGATCATCCACCTGAAGACCCTGTACCTCGGGCCGGACGAGCTCATGGTCGCCGCGAAGATCGCCCTCAACGCCGACAAGCCCCTGCGCGAGGTCGCCGACGACATCGACGCGATCGAGAGCCGCATCCGCGAGGCCGTTCCGGTGGCGCGCGTCGTCTACATCGAGCCCGACGTGTACCGCCCCGCGATCGACCCGGAGCCCTCGACGGACGTGTTCGTGCTCAAGTCCTCGGACTGAGGCGCGGCGGTCGCGCAGTGATCCGACCCGGCAGTCACCGCCGCTGCGCGAAGAAGTCACGCAGCAGCGCGGTGGACGCCTCTTCGTCGACCCCGCCGATGACCTCCGCACGGTAGGGAAGACGCCGGTCCCGCAGCACGTCGTACATCGACCCGGCCGCACCCGCCTTGTCGTCCCACGCGCCGAACACCACGCGCCCGACGCGCGCCTGCAGGATCGCGCCGGCGCACATGAGACACGGCTCCAGCGTCACCACGAGCGTGCAGCCGTCGAGGTTCCACGAGCCGAGCGCCGCCGCGGCCGCCCGCAGGGCCACGACCTCGGCGTGACCGGTCGGGTCGTGCGTGGTCTCCCGCGTGTTGCGGCCCTCCGCGAGCATCCGCCCCTGGGCGTCGAGCACCACGGCGCCCACCGGGATCTCGGCGTCTGCGGCGGCCTCCGCGGCCAGCACGAGCGCGCGCTGCATCGCAGTGCGGTCGGCGGCGGTCATGCGTCGAGCCTACGGCAGCGCCAGCTGCGCCCCGCAGGACCGATGTCGTGCGCGCGGTCGCGGCGCATTAGCCTGTATCCATGCGTGTTCACGTCGCCGACCACCCCCTCATCACCCACAAGCTCTCGGTGCTGCGCGACGCGCGCACCCCGTCGCCCGTGTTCCGGCAGCTGACGGAGGAGCTCGTGACCCTCCTGGCGTACGAGGCCACGCGCAACGTGAAGGTGTCGCCGGTGGAGATCACGACCCCGGTCACCACCACCACGGGCGTCAAGATCTCCGAGCCGCGCCCCATCGTCGTCCCCATCCTGCGCGCCGGCCTCGGCATGCTCGAAGGCCTCGTGAAGCTGCTCCCGACCGCCGAGGTCGGCTTCCTCGGCATGGTCCGCGACGAGGAGACGTTCGAGCCCACCACCTACGCCGAGCGGCTGCCGGACGACCTCAGCGACCGGCAGTGCTTCGCGATCGACCCGATGCTCGCAACCGGCGGGTCGCTGGCCGCGGCCATCCAGTTCCTGTTCGACCGCGGCGCGAAAGACGTCACGGCCATCTGCCTGCTCGGCACCCCCGAGGGCGTCGCCGCGATCGAGGCGATGGCCGGCGACCGCGATGTGACCCTGGTGCTGGGTGCCCTCGACGAACGCCTGAACGAGAAGGGCTACATCGTGCCCGGCCTCGGCGACGCGGGCGACCGCCTGTACGGCACCGTCTGACCCGCCCGGCCCGACCCCGGGCGGCCCGAGGCTACGTCAGCGCGTGAGCACGGCAGCGCGGCAGCACGGCAACGCGTGACGGGTCACCGCGTCAGCGCGTCAGGCGGTACGCGCGCTCGTCTCCGTACCGCGTGAATCCGGCCCTGGCGAGGATCGGCGCCGAGGTCGCGACGCGGCCCTTGACCAGCGCGGTCGCCGCACCGCGCGCCGCGCTCTCCCGCAGCCGCTCCGCGAGCACGGCCCGATAGGCACCACGCCCTCGGTCGCCGTCGAGGGTCGCCGCACCCCACAGTCGCGTGAACCCGTCGACGATCGTGCACCCGCCCGTGCTCACCGCGCGACCGTCGATGCGACCCAGCACCCGGAACCCGGTGCCCGCATCGAGGGCGGCCGTCAGCTCCGCGAACTCGGCGCGAAGCCCGTCGCCGTCGAGCGGCCGTTGCTCCCAGACGGGGACGTTGATCTCATCCACCTCCCGAAGCTGGTCGACCGTGCGCACGACCTCGGCCGACACGCCCGGCGGTACATCGACCGCGCCCTCAGTCGTCGGACGGGCGAACACCGTGACGGTGTCGACGTGCTCGGCCCCGCGGCGCACCAGCTCCTCTTCGAGGTCGGGCTCGTCGGCCGGGTTTGTCCAGAACGTGAAGACGGTCTCGCCCCAGGCCTCCACGCGCTCCAGCGCCCGCTCCACGACCTCCGCGGCGGAACGCGTCGACGACACCTGCGAGCCGCGCACCCCGCCCCCGAAGCGCTCCGGGTAGCGCACGAGGAGCAGGTCGTCGCGGACGTGCTCGCTTCCCCGCGGGAACCACGCCCACCCGGCGGCGGCACGGAGGACGTCTTCTGCCGCGGGTATGCCGTCGGCACTCGGCCGCGCATCGGTCGGCGTCATGAGTCCTCCTCCGCCGCACCCACGAGCCGCGCGAAGGCGCTCAGCCGCGCGACGCCCTCGGGCGTGTAGGGCAGATCGTCGAGCAGCGCGGGCGAGTGGATGAGGTAGGCCAGCACCTGGGCGCGCGAGATCGCGACGTTCAGCCGGTTCTGCAGCAGCAGGAACTCCGGCCCCCGGGGCGCGTCGCGGCCGCTCGACGCCGCGAGTGAGGTGATGGAGACCACGGCCTCCTTGCCCTGGAAGTTGTCGACCGTGCCCACCGGCACCTCACCGAAGCCCGCCGCCTCGAGCGCGTCGTGCACCAGCTGACGCTGGGCGTTGTACGGCGCGACCACGATGATGTCCGCCGGGGTGAGCGGCCGCGCGGAGCCCGCCGGATCGTTGTCGCGGAAGGGGCGACCGACCAGGTCCCGCACGATGCGGACGACCTCCGCAGCCTCCTCGGGCGACTGGGTCGCGTTGCCGCGATGGCGCAGGGGGACGATGTGCAGCCCCGGGTCGACGCCCTCGATCGACCGCCGCTCCGTACCTGGCGCGGACGCGAGCTTGCCGGCGTACGCGAGCTGCGACACCGGGGCGGCCACGAACGGATGCATGCGCCACGACTGCGCCAGGAAGTAGCCGTACTCCGGTCGCACGACGGGATCGCCGTCCATCACCCATCCGAGCGCGGACGTGTCGACCGGCTCGGGGTGCGCCCCCTGACTCACCTGCGGAAGCTGCTGCGGATCGCCCAGGAGAAGCAGCCGTTGTGCTCCGGCTGCGACCGCGATCGTCGACGCGAGCGAGAACTGTCCCGCCTCATCGATCACCAGGAGGTCGAGGCCCCCGCGCGCCACGCGCTGCGTGTTGCTGAAGTCCCACGCCGTCCCGCCGACCACGGCCCCCTCATGCTCGTGCTCGGCGAGGAACGCCGCCATGCCGTTCTTGGGGATGACGGTGTACGAGGGATCGCCGCTGTCGTCTTTCGGGGCCTTCGCGACCTGAGCGGGCGCGACGCCGTCGGCCACGATCCGCTCCAACAGCGTCTCGATGATGGCGTGCGACTGCGCCACCACGCCGACCCGGAAGCCGTGCTCGTTCACCAGACGCGCGATGACCCGCGATCCCGTGTACGTCTTGCCCGTACCGGGAGGGCCCTGCACGGCGAGGTAGCTGCGATCGAGGTCGAGGACCCCGCGGACGATCGCCTCGATCGTGTCGCTCCCCGGCTCCGGCAGCGGAGCCCCGGAGACCGTGCGAGGCGGGCGCCGCCGGATGATGTCGGTCGCCGCATCGTCGGGGAACCCCGGGGCGGCCGCATGCACCGCATCGGCCCACTCGTCGATCGCCTGTTGCAGCGACACCACCCGCGGGGGCGCGGCCGGGGTGAGGGCGACCGGCAGCTCGTCCCACGTCTGCCCCTGCACCGCCGACTCGACGATCAGATAGCCGTCGTCGAGCACCTCCCGCACGCTCACGGTGTGCGGCACGTGCACGGCACGCGACGGCACCTCGGTGTCGAACGGCGCCGGCGCGTCGTACAGCGCGAACGGCTGAGCGCCGGGGCCGAGGGTCGTGCCCGGTGACACCTCACCCCGGATCTCGACCTCGCGCGACATGACCCTCCGGCCCTCGCCGATGCTCCAGTCGCTCCGCACGCGCGAGGATGGCGCATCGACCTTGACCACGTCGCGCGTGCCGTCCCACATGGTCACCGGCTCGCGGAGTCGCTGGAAGTGCGACACCCAGAAGCTCTTCGCCTCCCGGGGGAAGTAGTCGATCGCCGCCGCCGCGATCCGATGCACGAGCCCGTCGCCGCCGGCCTCCACGTCCCTCTCGGCATCACCGAGCAGGGCCAGCGAGCGAGGCGACGGCTCGTAGATCACCTCGTCGGCGTCGTCCGGAGGCGCCGGCGTCACCCCCTCTCGGCGCGCGATCTCGATCAGCCAGTTGCGCAGCCGCCTCGTCGACACGCAGTCGTAGCGGTTGTAGTCGGCGAGGTCGGCGAACACCGCGTCGGCCTCCGCCTGCGCGCCCGCCGCCGCCAGCTCCCGCGCGGCCACGTACTGCACGATCGAGTCGTCGCCCTTCTGCACGTCGCTCGTGCGCACGTCGTCGCCCATGTAGAGCGGCTCGAGCTTCTTGATCGAGTAGGAGCGCGACCCCACGCGGACCGTGCGCAGCACCAGCGGATACAGATCGACGAACACGCCCTCGCGCAGCAACCGGTCCACCTCGCCCTCGCGGACTCCGTGGCGGGCGGCCATCGCGACCAGGTGCGACGTCTCGTACGGCGCGTAGTGGTAGATGTGCATGCCCGGGTGCGCGGCCCTGCGGAGCTTCACGAAATCGAGGAACGTCTCCAGCGCCCGGCGCTCCTCGGCGAACGTGTGCGCCCACAGCGCGGTGTACTGATCGGCGTTGTCGACCCACCCGAACAGGTAGTCGATGCCCCACTCCGACTCTCCGTCTGGCGCGGGTTCGGTGTACAGCGGGTCTCCCTCGAAGTCGAAGAAGATGTCGCCGTGGCTCGGTACCGGCAGCGTGTGGATCGCAGCGGCGTAGTGCACGTCGTACGTCGGTGCGCCCTCGGCATCGGCGCGGAGCTGGAGCTTCGCCTGCGACCGGAGGTTCTCGAACGTGTCGACGTTCATGCCCTCCGGGGCCCCGGACGCCGCGGCCAGGTCGTCGATCGTCTCGATGCCCGCCGCGCGCAGCCGCGCGCGCTGGACGGGCCGCATCCGCGCGACCATCAGCAGGTCGCGGTGGGCGATCACCTGCTCCTCGCACGTCGCACAGCGTCCGCACGCCACGATGCGGAGATCGCCGCGGTCGTCGCCCCACGCCAGCGGCTCTCCCTCCTGCCCCTCGGCCACGGCCCGATCCGCGATGAGCGCGCGCAGCCGCGCCCGACGCACCCGGAACAGCGGCAGCAGATCGTCAACCGCGTGCGTGCTGACGCTGTGGTCGCCCAGGATGAGGTCGACCTCGTCTGCCCGGGGGATGCCGAGGCGATCGAGCTGATCGACATATGCCGCGAGCTGCATGAGCGCCGTGACGCGGGCTTTCCGCGCCAGCTTGGAGTCCTGCACGCGCCACCGCCCGTCGGCGTCTTTGCGCAGGAAGTCCGCGAAGCCGACGAAGTCCTCCGTCGCGAACGCCGCCTGGAACACCACCAGCGCGTCGGAGCGCAGGGCCTCGATCGTCTCGCCGACGGCCGCGGCCAGAGCTTCAGGATCGTTCGAGCGGATCTTGTCGACGCGGTGCACCCGCTCCGGCCCGAGCTCGCTCAGGTACCGGTCGAGCACGTTCTGCTCGTGCACGTCTCCCAGCTGCGCGGCCCGCTGCAGCGTCGCATCCTCCGGCTCCTCGACCACCGGCACGCGGCCGAGCTTCGCGTCGATCGCTCGACACCAGGCGAACTCGCACTCCGCCGCCGCCTTGAGGTCGCTCGCGCTCCAGACGACCCGCTGCGCCTCCGTGTCGATCCGCACGATTCTCCCGTTCTCTCGGATGCTTCGACACTATCCGCGGCATCCGACACGGGCGAAAGCGAGCGCGACCGCGCCCTTCCCTCGACGCCTCAGCGCCACCAGGTGTCGTCGGGAGTGACGGGGAGGTGGCGCTTGTGCTGGGTCGCGAGGTAGCGCGACTCGATGCGACCGGCGACGTCAGGGTCGACGTCCTCCCCCTCCAGGAACGCGTCGATCTGCTCGTACGTCAGCCCCAGCTCGTCCTCGTCGGCTCGTCCGGGCTGGCCATCGAGGAGGTCGGCCGTCGGCACCTTGAGCGCCAGCCGGTCGGGCGCGTCGAGGAACTGCAGCAGCGACCGGCCCTGTCGCTTCGTGAGGCCCGACAGCGGCAGCACGTCCGCGGCGCCGTCGCCGAACTTCGTGTAGAACCCCGTCACGGCCTCGGCCGCGTGGTCGGTGCCGATCACGATCAGGCCGTCGTGTCCCGCGAGGGCGTACTGCGTCACCATGCGCAGTCGCGCCTTGATGTTGCCGCGGTTGAAGTCGGTGATGTCGCCGGAGACCGCCGCCTCGATGTCGCGCTCCACGCCGTCGACGCCGTTCTGGATGTTCACCTCGACCGAGGAGTCCGGGGCGATGTAGTCGAGCGCGGCCTGCGCATCGTCCGCGTCGTGCTGCACGCGATAGGGCAGCCGTACCGCCAGGAACGTGGCCTCGCCCCCTTCGGCCCGCACGCGCTCGACCGCGAGCTGCGCGAGCCGGCCGGCGAGGGTCGAGTCCTGACCGCCGGAGATGCCGAGCACGTACCCCCTGGCACCCGTCGTGCGCAGGTAGTCCGCGAGGAAGCCGACCCTCCGCTCCACCTCCGACTCGGGGTCGATGTCGGGCCGGACACCCAGGTCTTCCGCGATCTGCTTCTGCAACGACACGTGATCCTCCGCTCTTCGCCTGGCCCCAGTATCCTCCCTCCGCGCAGCGGCGGGGCGGCGGCGCGGCGCTCGCACGCGGCATCCAGCCGAGACCTGAGAGAATGAGGCAGTGAAACTCCTCGTCGCCGCGCTCGCGTCCGAACTGTCCGCCTTCCCCGACGAGCTCGACGGCTTCGACCGGCTGGTCACCGGCCCCGGCAAGCTGCAGGCCACCTACGCGCTCACCCGCGCCCTCGACGCCCGGCGCTACGACGAGGTCGTCGTCGTCGGAACGGCGGGGGCCATCGAGCCGGGGCTCGAGGCCACCGTCCACGAGATCGGCTCCGCATTCCAGCACGACGTGACCGACCTCGACGGCGTCTCCGGCCAGCACGTTTCGCTACCCGCACGCGTGAGCACCGGCCGTGACGGCGTGCTGATCGCGACCGGAGACCACTTCGTGGAGGACGCCGAGGTGACCGCGGTCATCCGGCCCACCGGTGCCGCCCTCGTCGACATGGAGACCTACGCGTACATCTGGGTGGCCGGGCAGTTCGGGGTGCCGATCCGCGCGTTCCGTGCCGTCTCCGATCAGGCCGAGGACGGCGCCCTCACCGACTGGCGCGCCGCGGTCGCGCGGTGCAGCGTCCAGCTGCGCGACGTCATCCGCGCCGAGTACGGGGTCTGACCCGCGTCAGCGCGCCTCGATCACGCTCGGACCGTTCGCCAGCGCCCGCACGGTGAGCTGTGCGGGGATCTGCTCCTGCATGGCCTCCACGTGACTGATCACCCCCACCGTGCGACCGCCCTGGCGCAGTTCGTCGAGTGTGCGCATGGCGATGTCGAGCGTGTCGCCGTCGAGCGAGCCGAAGCCCTCGTCGATGAACAGCGTGTCGAGGCGGATCCCTCCGGCGCGCGCTGTGACGACCTCGGCGAGTCCGAGCGCGAGGGCGAGCGACGTGAGGAACGTCTCGCCGCCGGACAGCGACTGCGGAGGTCGGGTCTGGCCGGTGAAGGCGTCGGCCACCACGATCCCGAGGCCCGACGCGGCCCCTCGCGCCGCCAGTGCGTCGGAGTGGCGCAGCTGGTAACGCCCCTCCGACATGTCGTGCAGGCGACGGTTGGCCGCCTCGACGATCTCCTCCAGCTCCGCGGCGAGCACGAAGGTCTCGAGCGTCATCTTGCGGGTGTTCGCGCCGCGCCCGGCGATCGTGTCGGCGAGGTTCTTCAGCACCTCGAACTCCGCCGCGTCCTCGGCCGTGCGCGCGTGCTCGTCCCCGGCCGCGGCGAGGAGTCCGGACAACCGGGCGGCGTCTCCAGCGGCGACGGTCGCGGCGTCGACGGCGGCCGACCAGAGCGCCCGGGCCTCGCTCGACACGCGTTCTGCGGCCGCGGTGTCGATCGGCTCCTCGGGCAGCGTCTTCAGCTCGAGGTCGAACAGGATCTCCCGTTCCTTCTCCCGCTGCACCGTGTGCTGAGTGATGCGGGCGTCGAGCGCCTCCTGCTCCGCCGACGAGCGGAGAGCCTCCTCCGCATCCGAGACCTCGGCGAACACCGACGCGAGCAGCGCGGCATCGCGCTCCCGGTCGGCCTCGACGACCGCCCTCTCTCGACGAGAGCGCTCCGCGCGCGCGTCCGCCAGCCGCCGGGCGACCTCGGTGCGGGCGGTGGTCTCGGCGATCCGCTCGGCGACCGATCCCGCGTCGCCACGGGCCTGCGCGATCTGCTCGTCCGCGTCGCCGTTCCGTTGCACCAGCAGCGCCAGGTGCTCGCGCGCCTGGGCCAGCGCCGCTGCGGCCGTCGCGACCTCGGAGTCCTGACGCTCCTTCCGAGCCAGAAGATCGGCGCGCACGGCCTCGAGCTCTGCCGCTCGCTGCTCCGCCTCGACCGCGGCGGTGTGCTCGTCCTCGGCGGTCCGGTACTCGCGCTCGGCGCGCTCAGGATCGCGTCCGTCGGCCCTCGCCGTCGCGGCCGCGAGCTCGGCACGGAGCCCGGCGCACGTGTCGCCGGCGGCGCGCTCCCCCGCCGCCGCCACGTCCCGGGCGGACTCGGCCAGGGCGATGTCGTCGACCGAGACGGGGTCGGTGTGGGTGGCCGGCGCGGGATGCTCCGTCGAGCCGCAGACGGCGCAGGCCTCACCCTCCACCAGGGCCGTGGCGAGCTCCCCCGCCATCCCGTCCATGCGGCGCTGGCGCAGCTGCGCGAGCCGGGACTGCGCCGTTGCGTGCTCCGAGGTCACCCGTGCGAGCTCGGCCTCCGCTGCGTCGCATGCCGCGGCGAGACGCTCGGCCGTCCTGGCGGCATCCCACCGGTCCTTCGCGGCGAGCAGTGCGGCCTCCCGCCCCGGTCGCCCCGCGGCGAGGTCTCTGGCGGCGGCACGCTCCGCCTCCACCTCGGCGAGCTGGACCGGAAGGGCGTCGCGCTCGGTCTCGGCCGTCTCGACCCGCGCCTGCGCCGAGGCCGCATCGGCCTCCGCGGCCCGCTGCTCGGCGTCGCGCTCGGTCGCGTGCCGCTCCAGCACGACCGCGCGTTCCCACCCGCCGATCTCGCGCAGGCGCTCGGTGACCCACGCCTCCAGGTCGTCCACCTCGATGCCGTACGCCGTCCACTCCTCCGCGGCGCGCGATTCGCCTGCAACAGCCTCCGCCAGGGCCTCCCGCGCGCGAGCCGCGGCCGCGATGGTCGGTCGCAGCGCCTCAGCGGCACGTGCGTTCCCGAGCTCGACCCTGGCCTCCGCGATCCGGGGCTCCTCGGCGTCGAGGCGGGCGAGGGCCGCGCGTGCCCTGTCGCGCTCGACCTGGGCACGGCGATCCTCCCGCCG
>NZ_SSDQ01000117.1:0-567 GCF_004794315.1 Microbacterium sp. PF5
ATACTCGACGCACTGCCGCGGGAGGTGCACGATCAGCCGGTGGACGGCATCGTCACCCCGACGTACAGCGGCTGCCCGGCGATGGACACCATCCGCGACGACGTCGTGCTCGCGGGCGCCGACGCGGGTGCCGCCGCGGAGGAGCTCGCCCACACGGCGGACTGGCCGCTGATCGCCGAGGTCGTGAGCGGCGCGCGGTTCGGGCGTCGCCTCGTGCACGGCTACCGTCGGCTGCTCTCCCGCGACGACCTCGGCGGCCGCATCGAGCGTGTCGTCGTGTTCGGCCATCCCACGCTGAGCCGTGAGGCCGCGCGGCTGCTGTCGCGCCACGACGTGGAGGTCGTGGCGGTGCGCCGCGGCGGGGAGGAGCTCGACCTCAACCACCGCACGCGCGCGGTCGCGGCGGTCACGGTGGCCCCGGGGGAGCCCGACCGCGAGTGGCTCGGGCAGTGGATGCGGGCGTCGGCTGCCGAGGCCGTCGACCTGAGCGAGCAGGCGCCCGACGCCGATGCCCTCGCGTCCACCGACCTCGCCGCCCGGCGCGACGCCGTCCGCGCGGAGCTCGAC
>NZ_SSDQ01000118.1:0-685 GCF_004794315.1 Microbacterium sp. PF5
GTGTGGATCACGCCCTCCATCGTGAGCATGAAGTGCGTGGCGATGAGGTCGGACGACGCCGCCGCCCACAGCACCGCATAGAAGAGGACGCCCGCGACACCGATCGCCGTGCGCGTGGCCGCGTTGCGCGGTCGTTCTGCGATGTGGTGCTCGCGCTTGTCGCCCGTGACCCACGCCTCGATGAACGGATAGAACAGCACGGTGAGGATGAACAGCCCCATCACGGCCACCGGCACGATGATGCCGAACGACCAGGTGCGGTCGAACAGCACCACGTCCCAGTTCGGCGGGGCGAGGCGCAGCGCACCGTCCGCGAAGCCGATGTACCAGTCCGGCTGCGTGCCCGCCGAGATGGGCGAGGGGTCGTACGGCCCGTACACCCAGAACGGCAGGATCTGGAAGAAGGTGCCCAGCAGCGCGATCACGCCGAACACGAGGAAGAAGAACCCGCCCATCTTCGCCGCGTAGACCGGCATGATCGGGTAGCCCACGACGTTCGCGTTCGTGCGGCCGGGGCCGGCGAACTGGGTGTGCTTGTTCACGATCATCAGGATCAGGTGAAGGGCGATCAGCGCGATGACGAGCATCGGCAGGATCAGGATGTGCAGCGTGTAGAGCCGTCCGATGATGTCGGTGCCGGGGAACTCGCCGCCGAAGAGGAGGAACGAGGTCCAGGTGCCGATCA
>NZ_SSDQ01000119.1:0-33077 GCF_004794315.1 Microbacterium sp. PF5
CCGCCCGGTGGGGTCAGGCCGCGAGGGCGAACGCGCCGCGCGAGGCCGAGACCGCAGCCGATGCCGATGCCGGGGCCGCAGTCGCGCGCAGGTCGTCGGCCACGGCGCTGGTCAGCTCGACCAGGCTCGTGTCGAGGGCTCCGGCGATCGCGGCGATCATCTCGCTCGACGGCTCCTTGAGCCCGCGCTCGACCTCGGAGAGGTATTGCGGCGACACCCCGGCCTTCTCGGCGGTGGCGGTGAGGGTCTCCTCACGGTCGTGCCGCCGACGGCGGAGCTGGTCGCCCAGCAGCTGCCGCCACAGCGGCTCGGGGTCGCTCGGCTGGGGACGGGCGGGACGGGGAGCGCGGGGGAACGGGACGATGTCGGCCATGCCTCACGATAATCCGGGCGCTCGGCGGGGTTCGAGGCGTTCTGCTCAGAGCAGAACGCCTCAGAGCGCCGCGGTCACACCCGGGAGCAGCTTCGTGAGGATCGACTGGAGCTGTTCGCGTTCCGCGGGGGTGAGCGGGTCGAGCACCAGCTCGCGCACCTGCTCCACGTGCACGGGGGCGGCCGTACGCAGCATCTCCCTGCCCGCGGGGGTGAGCGCAGCCGACAGTGTGCGCTTGTCGCTGCTGCACGACGTGCGCTCGACCCAGCCCCGCTCCTCGAGCGAGTCGAGCGCGTGACTCAGCCGCGAACGGCTCAGACCGGCGATGCGTGCGAGTTCCGTCATGGTGACCGCGCCGTCGTCGCGCCCCGCGAGCGTGACCATGATCGCGTAGCGCGCGTGATTCAGGCCCACCTCGTCCTTGAGCGTGCGGTCGAGCACCTGGGGCAGCAGCTGCACGAAGCGGATGACGGGCAGCCACGTCGCCATCTCCCTGTCGTCGAGCCGCCGCTCCGAGCGCTGGGCCGTCATGGTGTCCTCCCCGCCGGTCACGCCGCCGACAGGTCGATCGTGTGCGCGGTGTGGTCGCGCTTGGCCTGCAGGTAGCGCGAGTTCGACTCCGACAGGTGCACGCCGGTGGGCACGCGCTCGGTCACGCGGATGCCCAGCGCCTCGAGCTGCACGGCCTTGTCGGGGTTGTTGCTCAGCAGACGGATGCCGTCGACCCCGACGGCGCGGAGCATCTGGGCGGCGACCGTGTAGTCGCGCTCGTCCTCGCCGTGACCCAGGGCGACGTTCGCCTCGTACGTGTCGAGACCGGCGTCCTGCAGCGCGTAGGCGTCGAGCTTGGCGTAGAGGCCGATGCCGCGACCCTCCTGGCGCAGATACAGCAGGAACCCGCCCTGCTCGGCGATCCGTTCGACCGCTTCGCGCAGCTGGGGGCCGCAGTCGCAGCGCTCGGAGCCGAACACGTCGCCGGTGAGGCACTCGCTGTGCGGGCGGACGAGCGGGGCATCGCCGCCCTCGGCCGCGCGGTCGAGCGCCGCGCGCCAGTCGCCGAGGCCGAGCAGCAGGTGCTCCCGTCCGTCGACCAGTCCGTCGAACGTCACGACGTCGGCCGTGGTGGTGTACCCGTCGCCGAAGCGCAGCGGCACCCGCACGCGGGTCCGTTCGGTGGCGGCCGGCGCGACGGTTGAACTTTCAATCATGCGGGGTGCAACGCCCGCCGCCCGCTTCTATTCCCGACGGGAGGAGGTCGTGTCGTCGGATGACGCGACGAACCGAAGACGCACGGGGAGTCGGTAGCCTCGCAGCATGAGCGACCTCGTCTCCGCGACCGAACTGCACGACCTCCTCGCCGGTGAGGCGCCCGTCCGCGTGATCGATGTGCGCTGGCGTCTCGATCGACCGGAGGCCGGGCACGCCGACTACCTCACCGGTCACATCCCCGGCGCGGTGTTCGCGGCTCTGGACACGGAGCTGTCCACGCACGGCGAGCCGGACGCGGGGCGCCACCCACTGCCGTCGACCGCCACGCTCCAGGCGGCCGCGCGCCGGTGGGGCGTGCGCGAGGGCGACACGGTCGTGGCGTACGACGACACGAAGGGGCTCGCGGCGGCTCGCGCGTGGTGGCTGCTCCGGCAGGCCGGTGTTCGTGTGCGCGTGCTCGACGGCGGGCTCCGCGCCTGGACGGCCGCCGGGTACGACACCGCGACCGACGACGTGATCCCGGAGCCGGGCGATGTGGTGCTCGACGAGATCGGCGACGACGCCCTCACGATCGACGAGGCCGCTGCGTTCCCGGAGTCGGGCGTGCTCCTCGACGTGCGCGCGCCCGAGCGCTACCGTGGCGAGACCGAGCCGCTCGACCCGGTGGCCGGACACATCCCCGGTGCCATCAACCTCCCGACCGGTTTGCATCTCGATGCGGACGGCCGGGTGCTCGACCGCGACACCGTGCTCGCCACGCTCGAAGGGGTCGGCGTCACCCGCGGCACCCCTGTTGCGGCGTACTGCGGCTCCGGCGTCACCGCGGCGCACACGGCGCTCGTGCTGCACGAGGTCGGCATCGACGCCCGGGTGTTCCCCGGCTCGTGGAGCCAGTGGTCGAACACCCCCGGTCGTCCGGTCGCGACGGGCGATCAGCCCGGCTGAACCTCCGCGTTCGCGGGCTCGTACCCCCAGCGCAGCTGGAGGGCGCCCGGGCCGAACGCGCGCCGCACCTGGTGCACGGAGGTGCCGCGGGTGAGCGGGACGGGCGAGACCGAGCGGCCGTCCGGGGTCTCCACGACCTCTTCGCACCAGTCGGGCACCGCGTCGGGGTGGAATCGCGTCCACACCAGCAGCTCCCGGCACTGGCGGCCCACCGCGTGCCCGGTGTCGCGCGACGGCGGCGACCCCGGCGGGTACTCCACCGACCACTCGACCATCGCCGTGTCGGGCGCCTCGAGCGGCACGTCCAGCTCGAACAGCGCGCCGTGCACCTCGCCGCCCGGGTGCGAGTAGTGGCGGGTGAAACGGCCGCCCGACACCGCCCGAAGGATGGGGGCGGGGGAGGGCAGCCCCGGCATGATCTCCAGGAACGGGATCGCATGGATGGTGCCGGTCGTGGACTGCACGATGCTCCTGGTGGAGCAGAAGGACACGTTGCCCCGCTCGTCGACGTCGGTGACCGAGTGCGTGGTCAGCTCGCGTGACGTGTCGGGGTACGGGCTGCCCATCGCCGTGTAGGCGTCGATCACGGCCTGCTCGATCTCGCGGTGGTCGATGGGGAAGCCGCTCACCCCGAGCGGTCCGGTGCGGTTGGGGCGGAGCAGACGGCTGAGTGCGGCGTCCTCCAGGCCGAGCAGGTCCTCGATGTCGGCCAGGGCCGCGAGCGACTGCGCGCCCTCCGGCCGGCGAGACCCGGAGCGCCAGTAGCTCAGCGTGGCCATCGACACCCGGTTGCCGCGTGCCTTGAGCTGGCGTTGCAGCCAGGAGAGCGTCACGGGTCTCGCGTTGATCGCGTCGCGCAGTGCCCTGGCGAAGGCGCTGCGCCCGGGTGGGCGCGGCACGCCACCGTTCGTGTACTCCATCACAACCCCCCGTCCGGTATGTGAAGAACACTTCCCTAGAGTGAGCATAAGACCGCGCGAGCACGCTTCAGGGGACCGAGCGAGCACGTGGGTCACTGGGCTCTGACGTGTGGGGGAGGTGCCCGACCCCGCGACCGTCCGGCCCGACGCAGTGACGCCCCCCGTGCTGCGTATGTCGTGAAGCCCGGCAATCGATCTGGGGAGATCCGCCGGGCTTCACGCGCATCCGCCCGGCGCTGGCGTCTCCCGCCCCCGCGTAGACTGGGGGGAAACCCCGGAGGACTCTGCATGTCTGCCCCTGCTCGCGCGTTCACCATGCGCCACGTGCAACTGCTGCGCGCACTGTTCGCGGCCGTCGCCGCCCTCATGATCACCTTCTCGTCGGATCACTCCGCCCCGGTGGGGCTGTCGGTGTTCAGCGGGTTCGTGCTGGTGACGGCGCTCGTGCACGTGCTGGCCGCCTGGCTGGTGCTGCCCGCGGGTTCGCGCTGGTCCTCCATCCTGCTCGCCGTGGTGAGCGCCCTCGCCGGCATGGCGAGCGGCGTCCCCGCCTGGCGCACGGACGACGTGTTCTTCGTGGTGGTGATCTCGTGGGCGGTGCTCAGCGGCGGGATCGAGCTGCTCGCGGGCATCCGGGCGCGTCGCGTCGGCGGGATGCTCGCCCGCGACGCGATCACGGTCGGCGCGCTGACGCTCCTGCTGGCGGTGGTGATGCTGCTGATCCCGGCCGGGTTCGTGCAGGAGTACACGATCGACGCGGCGGGCACGTTCGTGCTCTCCGGCATCATCCTGGGCGTGGGCATGTTCGGCGGTTACGCGGCGATCGTCGCCGTCTTCCTCGGCATTGCGGGACTGACCCCGAAGCGCGCCGACGCGCTGGAGGTCCCCCACGACGACCAGAGCGAGCCGGTCCAGCACGGAGGAGAGCGATGAGCGACGAGAAGCCCACCCGGCGGGACATCCTGCGTCCGCTCCACCTGCTCGGCATCGCGCTGGGCTGCGGCGTGTTCGCGATGGTGGTCACGCTGGTGTCGACCGGTGCCTTCACCCTGCGCGTGAACACGGCCATCGCGAACGGCACGTACGAAGGGCTCACGCCGCTGGCCCTGAGCCTGGTCGTGGGTGGCTCCGCGTTCATCGTGACCCTGCTGATCCTCGCGATGCTGATCCTCGCGGTCGACCCGGCCGATGTGACCAAGACCATCGACCGCCCGGTGCTGTACGACGCGGAGCCGGGCGAGAAGCCCGACAGCGACGACCAGGCCCCCGGGCGCTCCGGCACCGCGAAGTGACGACCCTCAGCCGCCCGTCCGTCGGAATACTCCGGCGGGCGGGCGGCTTGTGCCTGACGTGAGCACCCCCATCGATCGCGCCTCCGTCGGGCTCCGCTCGGAACGCGGACCGGTGCTCGCGGCGCTGATGCTCTCGACGGGTCTCATCGCGATCGACGCCACGATCCTGGCCACCGCCGTGCCCAGCATCGTGCGCGACCTCGGCAGTTACCAGCAGTTCCCGTGGCTCTTCTCGGTGTACCTGCTCGCCCAGGCCGTGAGCGTGCCCATCTACTCGCGCTTCGCGGACACGGTCGGACGCAAGCCCATCATCCTGCTCGGCATCGCCCTGTTCCTGCTCGGCTCGATCCTCTGCGGTCTCGCGTGGAGCATGCCGGCGCTCATCGCGTTCCGGGTGGTCCAGGGGCTCGGCGCCGGAGCCGTCGCCCCCATGTCGATGACGATCGTCGGCGACATCTACACGGTCGCCGAGCGCGCGAAGGTGCAGGGCTACATCGCCAGCGTGTGGGCGGTGTCGTCGGTGGTCGGACCGGCCCTCGGCGGCGTGTTCGCCCAGCTCGACGCGTGGCGCTGGATCTTCCTGATCAACATCCCCCTGTGCCTGCTCGCCGCGTGGGTGCTGCTGCGGCGGTACACGGAGCAGAAGCAGACGCAACGGCACCGCATCGACTACCTCGGGGCCGTGCTGCTGACGGTCGGCCTGACCGGGGTGATCCTCGGACTCCTCGAGGGCGGCAACGCCTGGGAGTGGCTGTCGGCGCCGAGCGCGCTGTGCTTCGGGGCGGGGATCGCAGCCCTGGTGCTGTTCGCGCTGGTGGAGCGGCGGGCACCGGAGCCGATCGTCGACCTGCGGCTCGTCTCGCGCCGGCTCATCCTCACCACGACCCTGGTCTCGCTCGGCGTGGGGGCGCTCATGATCGGCGTGACCAGCTTCGCGCCCACCTACCTGGAGGGCTCGCTCGGCATCGTGCCGCTGCTGTCGGGCCTCGCCGTGGCCGCGCTCACGCTCGGGTGGCCCATCGCCGCGGCCAACGTGGGGCGGTTGTACCTGCGCATCGGCTTCCGCCGCACCACGCTGATCGGCATGAGCATCGCCTCGGTCGCGGCGATCGTCCTGGCCTCGGTCGCGTCGTGGCCGAACCCGTACGTGCTCGCCGTGATCGCGTTCGTGCTGGGCTTCGGCCTGGGGTGGAGCGCGGCGCCGACCCTGATCGCCGCGCAGTCGTCGGTGGAGTGGGGTGAGCGCGGTGCCGTGACCGGCATGAACGCGTTCGCCCGCTCGGCAGGCAGCGCGGTCGGGGTGGCCGTGTTCGGGGCGATCTCGAACGCGATCATCTCCCAGGGGGCAGGGCCGGACGACCCCGGCACGATCGTGCACGCGTCGGTCGGGGTGTTCATCGCGGTCGCCCTGACCGCGCTGCTCACCCTGCTCGCGGCGTCGTTCATGCCGCGCGACCGCGTGGAGTCGTACTCCGGCTGACCGCGCGCGGGCTCAGCGGGCGAGGCGCTCGGCGATACCCGTGTAGGTCGCGGGGGTCAGGGCGAGCAGGCGCTGCTTGGCGGCGTCGCCGATCTCCAGACCCTCGACGAATGCCGCGAGCTCGGCCGCGCCGACGCGGTGCCCGCGCGTGAGCTCCTTGAGCAGCGCGTACGGGTCGGTGATGGTGGAGCGCCCGGCGACCACCTCGGCCCGGATGACCGTCTGGATCGCCTCGGCCAGCACCTCCCAGTTGCCGTCGAGGTCGGCGAGCAGCACGTCGCGCGAGAGCGAGATCGCGTTGAGTCCCCGGCGCAGGTTGTCGAGCGCGAGCAGCGAGTGCCCGAACGCGACACCGATGTTGCGCTGCGTGGTGGAGTCGGTGAGGTCGCGCTGCAGGCGGCTCGTGACGAGGGTCTGCCCGAGCGACGCGAACAGGGCGCCGGAGATCTCCAGGTTCGCCTCGGCGTTCTCGAAGCGGATCGGGTTGATCTTGTGTGGCATGGTCGACGAGCCCGTGGCACCGGCGACCGGGATCTGCGCGAAGTAGCCGAGCGAGATGTACGTCCAGATGTCGGTGGCGAGGTTGTGCAGAATGCCACCGGCGTGCCGCACGCGGTCGTAGAGCTCGACCTGCCAGTCGTGCGACTCGATCTGCGTCGTCAGGAGGTTGAAGCCGAGCCCCAGGCCCTCGATGTACTCGCGGGCGATGGTGGGCCAGTCGGCGTCGGGGTCGGCGGACAGGTGTGCCGACCAGGTGCCGGTCGCGCCGGAGAACTTCGCGAGGTAGTCGGTGCCGGCGATCTGCGCACGGACGCGCTCCAGCCGCCACGCGAACACCGCGAGCTCCTTGCCCATGGTCGAGGGCGTGGCGGGCTGGCCGTGCGTGCGGGACAGCATCGCGGCGTCGGCGTGCTCGACCGCCAGCTCGCGCAGCTTCGCGATCACGGTGTCGAGGGCCGGGAGCCAGACCTCCTCGACCGCGCGCTTGACGGTGAGGGCGTAGGAGGCGGAGTTGATGTCCTCGCTCGTGCAGGCGAAGTGCGTGAGCTCGGCGATCGCGTCGAGTCCGAGCGTCGAGAGACGGTCGCGCACCAGGTACTCCACGGCCTTCACGTCGTGCTGCGTGACGGCCTCCTTCTCGGCGAGCCAGTCGATCTCGGCCTGGCCGAAGTCGCGGTACAGCGCGCGCAGGCGCTCCTTGTCGGCGTCCGACAGCGGGCTCGTCTCGAAGAGCGAGCGGTCGGTGAGCGCGATCAGCCATTCCACCTCGACCTCGACGCGCGCGCGGTTGAGCCCGGCTTCGGAGAGGAAGTCGGCGAGTCCGGTGACGGCACCGCGGTAGCGACCGTCGAGGGGGCTCAGGGGCTGCGGCGGGAGCGAGGGCTGGAAAGTCAGGGGAGTCCTCCTGATCGGGCCCCTCAGAGTCGGGGCGTGCGGGGCGGGCGCAGAGCGGGTTCGAGCTGGCGGAACAGCCCCCGCGTGGCGGTCTCAATCATACCGAGCACCGAATCGAACATCTCGGCGCCCGCGTAGTAGGGGTCCGGCACGTCGGGGCTCGGCGCGTTCGGGTCGAACGAGAGCAGGAGCGTGACCTTGCCCTCCTCGTCTTCGTCGCGCGCCCACTCCCGCAGGATGCGCTCGTGCGTGCGGTCGAGCGCGACCACGAGGTCGTTCTCCGCGAACGACGCGAACGTGAACTGCTTGGCGCGGTGCTGCGAGCCGTCGTAGCCGCGGCGCGCGAGCGAGTCGATCGTGCGGTGGTCGGCGCGCTCGCCCAGGTGCCAGTCGCCCGTGCCCGCGCTGCGCGAGACGATCCGCGCGCCGAGGCCCTGGCGTTCCGCGAGGTCGCGGAACACGACCTCGGCCATGGGGGAGCGGCAGATGTTGCCCGTGCAGACGAAGATCACGCGGAAGGGATCCTGGGCTGTCACGGTGACCATTCTGCCGGTCGGGGCGCCTCCTGCACAGCGGCGGCCTCCCGGGACCCGCCCTTCCTGCACGTCTGTGCATCCGCGCGATCTCTTCACGGGCGCTGCGAACCGGGTCGGGAGCCATGTCGGCACCGGCGCAGGGTGGAGCCATGACCGCGTTCACCGCCACCACCTTCGACACTCCACCGCACGTCTGGGCCCGCATCCGCGCCTCGAGCCATCTGGGCGATGCGCTGCACGCGCTGAACGATGCCGTCGGCACGCTGCGCGCGGTGGTCGACGACACGGCGTGGGAGTCCGCAGCGCTCCGGGCGCTGCACGAGGGGATCGAGCGGCAGCACCACGCCGCGTCTGCCGAGGTCGAACGGCTCCGCGGTGTGCGCGACCACTGCCTGGGAGGCGACCGGTGGGCGGGCTGAGCATCGACCACGGCGGAGTGATCGCGGTCGACACCGAGGAGCTGCGGGCCGTGGCTGCGCGGATCGCCGCGGCCGCGGGGGCGTGCGGACGAGCGGCGACGGCGGTCGAGCAGGCCCGAGTCGCGGTGTCGTCCGATCCCGAGGCCTTCGAGGGGGTGCCGCTCCCCGCGCTGCGCGCCGCGGCCCAGGTGCTGCACGAGGTCGCCGCCGAGCTCGCACACGCGGCGGACGGAGCGCGACGCACGGCCGACGTGTTCGAGATCGTGGAGCTGCGGGCGAAGGTCGAGGCGCTCGCTCACACGGATGCGGGCGCGGCCACGGCGGCGCAGGCTCGGCTCGACCGTCTGCTCGCCGCCGACCCGGCTCTCGGCCTCGTCGCGACCGCGCTCGTGCTGCAGTGGACGACCCGTCCGCTCCTCGGCCCCGGGCTGCTCCTCGGCGGGCTCGGGCCGTCGGTGGCTCCGGCGGCGGCGGTGACCCAGTTGCTCGGCTCGACCACCGGTTTCGCGAAGGTGCAGCCGGGGGAGCACCTCCGGGGTCACGCCGATCCGGTGCGCGTGACGGCGGTCGCCCGGTCCGCGCCGCGGGCTCCTGCCGACCTCACCGCGGCGCTGCGCCGTCTTCCGGAGAGCGGCGGCGCCCAGGTGGCCGTCGAGCGCTACACGATGAAGGACGGTGCGACCCGCTACGTGGCGTATCTCTCCGGCACGCGGTCGGTGTCGCTCGCGCCGACCGGGACGGAGCCGTGGGACATGCGCTCGAACGTGCAGCTGTACGCCGGTACGCGGTCGGCGTCGTACCAGGCGACCCTCGATGCGCTCGCAGCGTCGGGGGCGCAGCCCGGGGATCGTGTGGACGTCGTGGCGTACTCGCAGTCGGGCATGATCGCCGCGCACGTCGCGATGGAGAGCGACTTCGACGTGGAGCTGCAGATCACGGCGGGCAGTCCGTCGGAGCCGACGCTGGACGACGATCAGACGCTCGTGCAGCTGCGCCATGCCGACGATGTGGTCTCCCGGCTCGCGACGGGCGGCTCCGCTGAGGGCACGGGTTCGGCCGACAGCTTCACGGCCAGCAGGCTCGTCGAACCGCTGCCCGGCCCGGACGATCTGGGACTGGGGTCGCACGGGATCGAGGAGTACGAGGAGACCGCCCGCCTGGTGGACGCGTCGTCTGACCCGCGCGCCGAGGCCCTCGGCCGGTACTGGACCGAACTGGGCGAGGCCACCGAGGTGGAGCGTACGGAGTACCGTGCCGAACGCGTCGGATGAACTGCTGCGGTCCGCCACGGTGCGGCTAGGCGAACGCGAACGACTCCACGAGCGCGTACCCCTGGTCGTTCGACACCCGCACGGTGAAGTCCGTCTGCGGGGCGGGGTAGGGCAGGGCGCGCTCCTCGCCGGGCGCCAGCACCACGGTGTCCGTGGACTCGGGGCTGCCGTCGCTGCCCAGGTCGAACGCGACGGTCACGGTCATGGGCGCCGTCGAGTCGTTGCGCACGTGCACGGTCAGCACGCCGGAGCCGTCGTCCGGGTCGATCCGCGCGGTCAGTCCGAGCGGAGCGCAGTCGAGCTCCACGCGCTGCTGGAACCGGAGCCCCTCGTCGGTGCTCGCGCGGATCGTGTATCCGCCGTTGGGCACGAGCCCGAAGCCGAACGGGCGGGTCTCCCCCGGGGAGAGCAGGGGGCCGGGGCCCGCGTCCGGCTGAGCGCCGTCGGCGGTGAGCTCGAGGTACGTCTGGAGGGGATCCGCGGTGTCGTTGCGCAGCATGAGGGTGATGCGGTCGGCGGACTCGCACGCGGTCACGGTCCAGGCCGTCAGCTCCGGGGTCGCGCTCGCCGCGGCGACCGGGGCCGCGGCGACGGCCGCGACCACGGGAAGACTCCAGGCCGCGGCGACCACGGCGCGCCGCGTCACGCCCGCCGCCGCACCTCGTCCCTGCCGCTCGCCGAGGGGCTGCGGCTCGAACGGCCCCACGTCAGTCGCGGCGCGAGCGCTTGCTCTGCGGACGCAGGATGGCGCCGAAGATCCCGTTGATGATCGAGATGATCAGGGCGGCCAGCACGCCCCACCAGAACGAGCCGACCGACAGCCCCCAGCCGAAGCTGCTCGTGATCCAGGCCGTCAGCCACAGCAGGAAGCCGTTGATCACGAAGCCGATGAGCCCGAGCGTGAGGATGTACAGCGGGAAGGCCACGACCTTCACGACCGTGCCGATGATGGTGTTCACCAGGGCGAAGATCGCGCCGACCGCGAGCAGCGTGAGCACGAGCTGCAGGGTCTCTCCCGGGGGGAAGGCGGTCACGGTCACCTGAAGGACCGGGATGAGGGTGACGACCCAGATGGCGAAGGCGTTGACGACGACGCGGATGATGAAGCGCATAGTCCGTTCAGTGTCCCACGGCGACCGTGAGCTGTCAGCCTAGACTCGACGCGTGACCGAGCCCATCCTGCCCCGCATCCGTCCCGCCATCGCCGCCCTCGCGCCGTATCGGCAGGGGAAGCAGGCGGGGCCCGAGGCCTTCAAGCTGTCCAGCAACGAGAACCCGTTCGAGCCGCTGCCCTCGGTCGTCGACGCGCTGCAGCGCACCACCCCGATCAACCGCTACCCGGACGCCACGGCCGGGCGGCTGCGGGAGCGTCTCGGGGCGCGCTACGGCGTGCGGCCCGACGAGGTGCACGTCGCCTCGGGGAGCGTGTCGATCCTGCACCAGCTGATCCTCGCGACCGCGTCGGCCGGCGACGAGGTGGTCTACGCGTGGCGGTCGTTCGAGGCGTACCCGAGCCTGCCGCTCGTGGCCGGGGCGACCGGCGTGCAGGTGCCGCTCACGGCCGATGCGCGGCACGACCTCGACGCGATGGCCGCGGCGGTGACCGACCGCACGCGCGCCATCATCCTGTGCACGCCCAACAACCCGACCGGCCCGATCATCACGGCGTCGGAGTTCGACCGCTTCATCGACCGCGTTCCGGCCGACGTGCTCGTGATCCTGGACGAGGCGTACGCCGAGTTCGTGACCGCACCCGACGCCGTCGACGGTCTCGCCGCCCGCGTGTTCGAGCGGCACCCGAACGTGGTCGTGCTCCGCACCTTCTCCAAGGCGTACGGCCTGGCCGGTCTCCGCGTGGGCTACGCGATCGGGCACGAGAAGGTGCTCGACGCGGCACGCACCACGGGTATCCCGCTGTCGGTCACGTCCGCCGCCGAGAGCGCCGCGATCGCCAGCCTCGACGCCGAGGATGAGCTGCTCGAGCGCGTCGCGGTCATCGTGGAGCGCCGTGAGCGCCTGGTGGCCGGGCTCCGCGCGCTCGGCTGGGACGTGCCCGACTCGCAGGCCAACTTCGTGTGGCTGCCCACCGGGGAGCGCACCGACGAGGTGGCCGCCGCTTTCGTGGCCGCCGACCTCATCGTGCGGCCTTTCTCGGGCGACGGGATCCGCATCTCGGTCGGCGAGGAGGAGTCGCTCGACCGCGTGCTGGAGGTCGCCGCAGCCCAGCGCTGACACCCCGGGATCCGCGCAATCTCGGGCTTCCGCGAAGATACGAGGGGGCCCTAGGTATGCGTGACCCGGAATGCCGGCACGGGTAGCGTGGGGCCCGTGAGCACCCCAGAGACCCCCCTCGTACGCGTGCTGGACGAGACCGGAAAGGTCGCGCCCACGGCGGAGGCCGAACAGTATCTGCCGCTCGTCGAGGCGATCCCCGACGCCGAGCTCGAGCAGTTCTACCGCGACATGGTGAGCATCCGGGCCATCGACACCCAGGCGACGAATCTGCAGCGCCAGGGGCAGCTCGCCCTCTGGCCCCCGAGCCGCGGCCAGGAGGCGGCGCAGGTCGGCTCCGGTCGCGCCGCCCGCGCGCAGGACACGATCTTCCCGTCGTACCGTGAGCACGCGGTCACGCGCATCCGCGGCGTCGACCCGCTCGACATCATCAAGCTGATGCGCGGTGTCTCGCACGGCGGCTGGGACCCCACCGACCCGAAGAACGGCAACACGCGGCTGTACACCCTGGTGCTGGGCTCGCAGGTGCTGCACGCGGCGGGCTATGCGATGGGGGTCGCGTTCGACGGACGCTCGGGCACCGGCGACCCCGAGCGGGACGAGGCCGTCATCGTCTACTACGGCGACGGAGCCTCCAGCCAGGGCGACGTGCACGAGGCCATGGTCTTCGCCGCGAGCTACCAGGCTCCGACGGTGTTCTTCCTGCAGAACAACCACTGGGCGATCTCGGTGCCCGTGACCACGCAGTCGCGCGTGCCGCTCGTGCAGCGCAGCGCCGGATACGGCATTCCCAGCGTGCGCGTCGACGGCAACGACGTGCTCGCCAGCTACGCGGTGTCCCGCGTGGCGCTCGACGAGGCACGCGCGGGCGGCGGTCCGCGCGCGATCGAGGCCGTGACCTACCGGCTGGGTGCGCACACCACGAGCGACGACCCCACCAAGTACCGCGGCAACGACGAAGAGCTGATGTGGGAGGGACGCGACCCGATCGTGCGCATGCGCGCGTTCCTGGAGAATCGCGGCGCCTCAGCGCGGTTCTTCGACGAGGTCGACGCGGAGGCGGCCGACGCCGCGGAGGATCTGCGCGCGCGCACGGTGACCCTCGGCATGCCCGACCCCGACGAGATGTTCGACCACGTGTACAGCGACCCGCACCCGCTGATCGATCAGCAGAAGGCGTGGCGTGCGCAGTACGAGGCCTCGTTCGAAGGAGACGCCCGGTGACCCTGGAGACGATGCCGCTCGGCAAGGCGCTGAACGCGGGGCTGCGCAAGGCGATGGAGGACGACCCGAAGGTCCTCCTGATGGGTGAGGACATCGGGAAGCTCGGGGGCGTGTTCCGCATCACCGAGCACCTGCAGCGCGACTTCGGCGACCGGCGGGTGCTGGACACGCCGCTGGCGGAGTCGGGCATCGTCGGCACAGCGATCGGCCTGGCGATGGCCGGGTTCCGTCCGGTGGTCGAGATCCAGTTCGACGGGTTCGTGTTCCCGGCGTTCGACCAGATCACGACGCAGCTCGCGAAGCTCACCAACCGCCACGCGGGTTCGCTCAGCCTGCCGATCGTGATCCGCATCCCCTACGGCGGCCACATCGGCGCGGTCGAGCACCACCAGGAGAGCCCGGAGGCGTACTTCACGCATACCCCCGGTCTGCGCGTGGTGTCGCCGTCGACCGCGAACGACGCGTACTGGATGATCCAGGAGGCGATCGCGTCGAACGACCCGGTGATCTTCCTCGAACCCAAGAGCCGGTACTGGCCCAAGGGGGAGGTCGAGCTCGACGCGTCGGCCGTGCCGCTGCACTCGTCCCGGGTGGTGCGCACCGGCAGCGACGTCACCCTCGTGGGCCACGGCGCGATGGTCACCACGCTGCTGCAGGCCGCGGCGCTCGCGGAGGCCGAGGGCACGAGCTGCGAGGTCGTCGACGTGCGGTCGCTGTCGCCGGTCGACTACGACCCCATCCTGGGCTCGGTGCGCAAGACCGGTCGCATGGTCTACGCGCAGGAGGCTCCCGGTCACACGAGCCTCGGCAGCGAGATCGCGGCGACCGTGATGGAGCGCGCGTTCTATGCGCTCGAGGCTCCCGTGCTGCGGGTGTCGGGTTACGACACGCCGTTCCCTGCCGCCAAGCTGGAGGGCGCGTACCTGCCGGATGCCGACCGCATCCTCGAGGCCGTCGACCGCTCCCTCGCCTACTGAATCCGGTCCACGAGAGGATCACGCATGAGCACGCAGAACTTCCCCCTTCCCGATGTCGGTGAGGGTCTGACCGAGGCGGAGATCGTCGCGTGGAAGGTGGCACCGGGCGACCGGGTCGCCATCAACGATGTGATCTGCGAGATCGAGACCGCGAAGTCGCTGGTCGAGCTGCCCTCTCCGCACGCGGGCGTCGTGGGTGAGCTGCTCGTCGACGAGGGAGCGACGGTCGAGGTCGGGACCCCCATCATCACGTTCGTGACGGATGCCCGCGACGACGCCGGTCCCGGCGCCGTCGTCACGGCCGAAGCACCCGCTCCCGAGGAGGGTGGCGGCTCGGTGCTGGTCGGCTACGGTTCGGGGGGCGGGGCGACGTCGCGCCGCAAGCGTCCGGCCGAGCGCCCCGTGCGGTCGTCGGTGGGCGTGATCGCGAAGCCGCCCATCCGCAAGCTCGCCCGCGACCTCGGCGTCGACCTCACCACGGTCACCCCGACGGGTGCGGACGGCGAGGTCACCCGGGACGACGTGGTGAAGCACGCCTCGCAGGCCAGCGTGTTCCGCAACATCGAGACGCCCGAGTGGGGGAGTGTGCGCGAGGAGACGGTGCCCGCTCCATCGGCGGCGCCGTCCGGGTTGGCGCGGGGCCTCACGGCCACCCGGCCCTCGGCGGCGGGCGACGACCGCACCGAATCGATCCCGGTGAAGGGCGTGCGCAAGGCCACGTCGTCGGCGATGGTGCAGAGTGCGTACTCGGCACCGCACGTGACGGTGTGGAAGGAGGTCGACGCGACCCGCACGATGGAGCTCGTGAAGCGCCTCAAGGCGTCGCCGGACTATGCCGACATCAAGGTCTCGCCGCTGCTGCTCATGGCACGCGCGGTGATCTGGGCGGTGCGACGCACCCCGATGGTGAACGCCGCGTGGATCGATACGGAGGCCGGGGCCGAGATCGCCGTCCGTCACTACGTGAACCTGGGCATCGCGGCCGCCACGCCGCGCGGCCTGCTCGTGCCGAACATCAAGGACGCCCAGGACCTCAGCATGAAGGAGCTCGCCCGAGCCCTGAACCGGCTGACGCTGACGGCGCGGGAGGGCAAGACGCCTCCGGCCGACCAGCAGGGCGGCACCATCACCATCACGAACATCGGTGTGTTCGGGATGGATGCGGGAACGCCGATCATCAACCCGGGCGAGGCGGGCATCGTGGCGATGGGCACGATCAGTCAGAAGCCGTGGGTCGTCGACGGTGAGGTGCGTCCGCGCTGGGTGACCACGGTCGCCGGCTCGTTCGACCACCGTGTGATCGACGGCGACGGCATGAGCCGCTTCGTCGCCGACGTCGCCTCCGTCCTGGAGGAGCCCGCCCTCCTCGTGGACTGATGTGAGACGGCGCCGAGCTCTGAGCGGTGGAGGGCTTCATCGCGGGAGAGGAGCTGCGCATCTCGGTCAGGGAGGTGTCGCGCTCCGGACGATCAGGATGCGCGGGTCGTCCGCCCGTCGGCGGCGCTCAATCGACGAGACCTCAGACGTCGTCAGCGCACCCAAGCGGCGCGTTCGCGGTCCGCGAACTGCCGGAACGTCGTGGCGGGTCGTCCGGTCAGTCGTCGTACCGATCGGTTGGGGAAGGCGGAGACGTTGAAACGGACGACACGGTAGATCATCTTCTGCACGTCGATGTAGTCCTGCGGGTAGCCTTCCTCGGCGAGCCGAGCGAGGTACTCGTCCTCGCTCGGCCGGAGGTACCGGATTCGACGGCCGAGAACGTCGGAGAGGATCCGGGCGACGTTGCGATAGGTGAGGGTCTGCTCTCCGTTCAGCGTGTACTTCTTGTTGTCGTGCCCCGGTGAGGTGAGCACCGCGGCAGCGACCGCTCCGATGTCGTGTGCGTCGATGAATGCCGTGAAGGCGTGTCCGGCTGGCAGGAAGATCTGATCACGGTCGCGGATGTCGTCGCGGTATGTGGTCGAGAGGTTCTGCATGAAGAAGTTCGGACGGAGGAACGTGTACGGAGCACGGATTCTCTCCAGGTACTTCTCCACGCGGTAGTGCGGAACACCCTTGTTGTGCTCCACGCCCTGTAGTGAGAGGAACACGATCTGACGGATGCTGAGACGCATGGCGGCGTCGATCAGAGGAAAGAGGTACCGCTCGACGTCTTCGATCGGTGGCGGACGCATGAGGAATAGGCGATCGCACCCTTCGAGGGCCTCTCGCATCGCGTCGGCGTCGCCGCCGAAGTCGAACACTCGCGCCTCTGCCCGCGGCGGCAACTGCTCCGCCGCGGAATCGCTGCGGACGGCGGCGACGACGCGCTCACCCTTGCTGAGGAGGCCGGAGGCGACGGCAGCGCCTACCGAGCCCGTCGCGCCGGTAACGAAGACCCCTGCTCTGAGCTCAGACATATCTGTATGATACAACTATACGCATGGACCTGGCCAGGATCGATGATGCGTTGCTCGCGATGCGCCGGATCTGGGCTCCGACGACCTCCGGGCGCCCGGCTCGCGGCGCGTCGCCGACCGTCGACCTCTCGACGGTGCTCCTCGTGCATGCCGTGGGCGAGGGCGACGGTGTCCTGACGGTCACCGAGGCCGCGGAGCGTCTGGGAGTCACACCGACGACAGCGAGCCGGTTGTGCGCTCGCGCCGTCGACGGGGGCTATCTCGACAAGGTGTCCGCCGTCGCGGATGCTCGTCGGCGCGGACTCACGTTGACCGAGAAGGGTCGGCGGCTGCGGCGAGAGTCCGAGACCTTTCGCCTCGAGTACCTGCAACGTGTGCTCGAAGGGTGGACGTCCGACGAGGTCCACACCTTCTCCGTTCTCCTTTCTCGTTTCGCCAGCGTTGTTGCCGTGAACCCGCCGACGCCGCCTCCCCCTTTCCTGAACAATGAAGGAGCTTCCTCATGAAGGTCGCTGTTCTCGGCGGTACCGGCCGCACCGGATCCCTCCTCGTCGACGACCTTCTCGAAAGGGGACAGCAGGTCGTCATGCTCGTGCGGGACGCGAAGAAAGCGGCAATGGTCGCCGACCGCGTGACCCTCATCGAGGGTGATGTCCGCGATCCTGACGCTGTCGCCCGCACCATCGACGGTGCGAACGCCATCGCTTCAGCGCTGGGTCCGGTAGGCAAGGACGCGACGCTGCTGCGCGACACGGCCGGCATCGTGACGTCCGCCATGGCTGAGGCCCATATCAGCCGCTACGTCGGTATCAGCGTGGCCGGCCTCACTCTTCCCGCGGACCGCAAACGTCCGCGTGACAAGGTCATCTCCTGGCTGTTGAACCGACTCGGGGGCGAGCTCGCGAAAGACAAGATCGAAGAGTATTCGGCATGGGCGCACAGCGGCCTGGACTGGACTCTCGCCCGCGTGCCCCGGTTGATCGACGGACCGCTCAGCGAGCTCGACGTTGACCCGCATGTATCGGGGAGGCGGACGACGCTCACGCGTGCCAATCTCGCCCGCTTTCTCTGCGATGCCGTCGTGGACGGCCGCTACTCACGCTCGGCCCCGTTCCTCAGCGACCGCTGAGACGCCTGCCGCCGGCCAGCCAGAGGTCCCAGCCGAGGAAGGACGTCTGATTCGGTGTCCGCGCTCAGTGAGTCGCTGGTGCGCTCGATGTAGACCAGAACGCGCGTCCTTGCGGTCACGAGAACACTGACGGGTCTCCCGCCGGCGGGAGCGCTTTGCGCAGGAGCGCGGTGAGGAGCTCCTGCTCCTCGTCGGACAGTCGCGCGAGCGCCTCCCGTGCGAACGAGAAGGCACGCCCGAAGTCGCGGTCGAGAGCGTCGCCCTTCGGGGTGCGGGCCACCATCCGGACGCGCTTGTCCTCGGCGGCGGCCTCTCGGTAGGTGAGGCCCGCGCCGTCGAGGCGACGGACGATCTGCGTGATGTTCGACGCGTCGCACTCGAGCTCGACAGCGAGCCCGCCCATCGACCGGGACCGGGAGAGCCGCCCGAGGACGCACGCCTGGGCAGCGCTGAGTCCGACGGATTCGGCGGCGCGGTCGAAGGCCTGCTCGTACGCGTTCACCAGGTCGAGGAGAAGCTCTTCGGCCTCCGAGGTCCCGGTCGCGACGCGGTGGGTGACTGCCATGCCCCGATCCTAAACGCTTGAGGCGATCAATCAATCGTGGAGCTCGGGAGCCTCCGCGGGCAGCAGCGGGCGCATGAAGGTGCGCTCGTAGCGGAGGACGCAGCCGCTCTCGTCGCGGATCCGGTCCGCGGCGATGAACTCCGGATCGACGCCGAAGCGCTGCCGGTAGACCTCGTAGGCTGCGAGCGAGGGGAACGTGAACAGCGCCAGCGCCTCGTCGCTCTTCCCCTCCCACGGCAGGAAGTACCCGTGGTGGATGCCGCCGTGGCGAGTCACGAGATCCATCCACGCGCGGGCGAACCTCTCGAATGCCTCGATGCGGGCGGGGTCGACCGTGTACGTCACGACGCAGGTGATCACGGACACACCCTACGGCCGACCCGCGACCGCCGGCGGGAGGAGCCCGTCGCCGCGGATGATCAGCGCCAGTTTGCCGACGTAGTGATCGCGGAGCGCACGGTGGGCATCCCGCACCTGCGACATCGGGAACCGCCGGGCGACGTGGGGCGTGAACGGCCCCGACTCGATGGCGACGTTGAGGCGGTCGAGTGCGGCTCGTGTGCGGTCGCCGTCGAACGAGAGGATCGGCACCGCAGGCGCGGTGGCGGGCAGCGGATGGACTCCGTGCGGCCACGCCACCCGCCCCGACGGCGCGAGGGCCTGCAGGGCGCGCTCCGCCATGGGGCCGCCCGCCGTGATCAGGGCGCCGTCGATGCCGTCCGGGGCGAACTCCTTCGCCGCGACCAGTACGTCCTCCGCGCGACCGTCGACGACCGCGTCGGCACCCTGCTCGCGCGAGAGGGCGACACCATCCGCGCCGGACGACGCCGCGAGCACCCGCAGGCCACGCTGGCGTGCCAGCTGCACCGCCATGTGCCCCATGCCGCCGCTGGCGCCGAACACCAGGAGCGTCTGTCCGCGGTCGAGGTCGAGTGCATCGAGGCCGCTCTGCGCGGTGAGGGCGTCCCACGCCATCACGCCCGCCTGCTCGAGGGACAGACGCGCGGGTACGTGCGCGACGTGCTCTTCGTCGACGACGCCGTACTCTGCGTAGAAGCCCCCGCGGGGCACCGGGGTGGATGCCGCATAGACCCGATCGCCGACCGCGAAGCGCGTGACCTCGCTACCGACCGCCGTCACGGTCCCCGCCGCGTCCCACCCGAGCACGTAGGGAAAGCGCGACGGGATGCCGAAGACTCCGTCGTAATCGCCGCGGCGCTCGACCGCGTCCCACGAGGCCACGGCGGCGACGTGCACACGGACGAGCACGTCGCTCGGGCCCATCTCGGGGACGGCGATCTCGCGCGACCGGAGTTCGTCCTCGTCTCCGAACCGGTCGAGCACGATCGCGTTCATGCGCGGGGGAACGGTCGGCGATGCGGGCATGGGTGCTCCTTTACTTGAGTGACTCAACTACATCACAAGTGCTTGAGTCGATCAAGCGCTAACGTCGACCCTTCGTGCGGGTCCCCCTGCCGGTGGATGTGCGTGCCCGCGGGCCCTCCCTACGGTGGAAGCACAGCGCACGACCACACGGCAGGGGATGATCGATGCAGCGCAGCGAGGGGTTCGGGGACCCGGCGACGGAGCTGGCGACGCTCGCCGGCTCGGCTGAGGCTTCCGTCGCGGCAGCCCTCCGCGGAAGCTCCGGGGAGTGGACGCAGGTGGCCTATCCGGTGGAGGCGACACGCGCGCGTTTCGAGATCGGGTCGGTGAGCAAGGCGCTCACGGGCTCCCTGTTCGGCGTGCTCCTCGCCGCCGGCGACGTGGACGCGGAGCGGCCGATCGACGACGCGCGCGGTGAGCGCCTCCCGTGGCGAGGGGCCGCGCCCACGCTGCTCGACCTGGCGACCCATCGCTCCGGACTGCCGAACACGCCGGGGCGGCTCGTGCGGCGCGAACTCGCCACCGCGCTGGGGTTCAGCGTCAAGGACCCGTGGCGCGGTGTGGACGACGACCGCTACCGCGAGCTGCTGTCGGCCAGCGCCGGACGCGCGCGTCGAGACGGCCGCTTCCGCTACTCCAGCATGGGCGTCGGGCTCCTGGGCGACGCACTCGCCGCGGTGACCGGGGTGCCGTTCGCGGAGCTGATGCGCGAGCGGCTCCTCGATCCGCTCGGCATGACCAGGACCGGACTCGATCGGCCGACCGCGGGTCCGGATGTGGTGGAGCGGCCCACGAACGGCAAGGGCGTCGGGCTGCCCTACCTGAAGGACGCGATGCCGGCCGCGGGCATGTACGCCTCCACGCTCGACGACCTGCAGCGGCTGGCGGACGCGTTGCTCGGCCCGGCGCCCGCGGAGGTCGCCGAGGGACTGCGCCTGGCCGTCACCCCGCACCACCGCCTCAAGGACGACCTGCAGCTCGGGCTCTGCTGGTTCCTGGTGGGCTCGGGTCCGGCGCCCGTGATCGAGCACACCGGGGGCACCTGGGGGTCGCAGGCTCAGTTCACGGTGCAGCCGGGCACCGGCCGGGCGGTCGTCGCGCTCACGGCCACCCCTCGCCGCATCGACTCCTTTGCCGCCCGCTACCTGGGCGCCGGAGCGTCGGCGGTCGAGTCGCGCGCGGACGAGACCGCCGAGGCGCACACTCCCGAGCCGCCGGAGGCGACGGCGGCGTCGCCCCGCACCCCGTGACCTGGGCGGTCGCGCTCTAGGCGGTCGTGCGCAGGCGCCGGGCCGCGAGCAGCGGGACCGCGTGCTCCCGGGCGGCGCGGCGGGCGGTCGCGACGGCGCCCACCGACACGACCTCTGCACCGAGCGACGACGCGAGGATCTCGGGCGCCGGCAGGTGCAGTTCCGCGGGGAGGATGCGGCGGGCGGCGGCGAGAACCGGCTCCACGCTCTCGGCCACCGCGCCGCACACGATCACGCGGGCGGGGTCGTACATGCTGCCGAGCACGCCGACCACACGGGCGACCGTGGCGCCCACCCGCTCGGCGACCCGCAGCGCGTCGGGGTCGCCGGAGGCGGCGAGGGTGAGCACGAGCCGTGGCTCCACGGGGCCGTCCGCCACGAGCCGTCCGAGGGAGCCGTTGGTCGCGGCCTCTCCCGACTCGACGGCGGTGCGTGCCTGGTCCTGCAGGGCATAGCGGAGCCCGAACGCCGAGCCGACGCCGACGATGTGGTCGAACACCACGCCCTCGCCCACGCCGCCGTGGGCCCCGTGCAGCACGTGCCCGTCGACGACGACTCCGCCGCCGAAGCGTTCGCTGGCGAGAAGGGCCACGTAGTCGCGGCAGTCCTGCGCGGCGCCGAGCGTGCCCTCGGCGATCGCGGCGAGCTGGGCGTCGTTCTTCACCTCGACCACGGGTGCCCAGTCGTGCAGGGCCGCGGCGAGGCCGGGGTTGGTGCGCTCCCAGAAACCCTGGGGGTGCGGCGGGGAGATGCCGTCGCGGTCGACCGGGGCGGCGACGCCGACGCACACCGCGAGCACGTGGTCCGCGTCGACCCCGGCCTCGCTGCGGGCGGCCTGCATCCGCTCGACGATCGTGGCCCGGCGGGCCTCGGCGCTCTGGGTCGGGTCGAGCTCGGTGCGGTGATGCACGAGCGTGCGGTCGAGCGGGTCGGCGACCGTGACCGCGAGGTGGGTGTCGCCCGCGTCGACGCCGATCACCACGCCGAGGTCGGGGGAGAGGGCGAACCGTCGGGCGGGGCGTCCGGCGCGGTAGTCGCCCGTGGCCCTGGCGTTGGGCAGCTCGCGCAGCACCTCGGCGCCCACGAGGGTGTCGATCGCGTCGATCGCGGTCGAGCGGGTGAGGGAGGTGCCGGCCATGGCCTCGGTGGCGGTGAACTCGCTGGCGGTCCAGGCGAAGTCGAGGACGGCGCCGACGCTCGCGCGCCCGGTGCCCAATCCCGCCGAGACCTCCGCCACTCCCCTTGACCTTTCTGTCGCCCAGATGAGACAGTACCTCCTGACGGACTAGATTCGCTCACTAGATTTAGTCCGCAGATCTACCGACGGAAGGACAACGGTGTCTGCACGACGAACACGCCCGCTGCGCGGGATCGCCGGAGCGCTCGGCCTGGTTCTCGCCGGTGTCGCGCTCACGAGCTGCGCGGCAGGGGACGGGCCGGAGACCATCCGCTTCACCTTCAGCAAGCGCGAGGCCATCCCGTTCATGACCGACCTGGTCGCGGACTACAACGCCTCCCAGAACGACGTCCGCGTCGAGATCGACACCTCGGGCGTCGACGTCGTCTCTGCCAGCTTCGTCCGTGGCAACCCGCCGGACATCATGCTCGCGAACTACAACTACGAGGTCGCCCGGTTCGTGCAGCGCTGCGCGCTCACCGACCTCTCCGACACCGAGGCTGCGGCGGGCATCCGCGACGACCTGCAGCCGCTGATGGACCAGTACGGCTCGTGCGAGGGCCGAACGAGTGCCCTGCCGTACTCGGTCATGGCCGCCTCCGTCATCTACAACACGCAGATCTTCGACGAGCAGGGGCTCGAGGTGCCGCAGACCTGGGACGAGCTGATCGCCGTGTGCGACCAGCTGCGCGAGGCGGGCATCGACCCCTTCTACGGCACCTTCAAGGACGACTGGACCGTGGCGCAGGGCTGGTACGACTACGCGGTCGGCGGTTCCCTCGACGTGCTCGAATTCTTCGACGCCCTCGCCGCCGAGGGCACCGACGTCGGTCCCGACTCCGAGGTGTCGTTCCAGAAGGACTTCGCCGAGCCGATGGACAAAATGATGCAGCTCGCGAACGACTACACCAATGACGACGCCGCGAGTCGCGGCTACGGCGACGGCAACCTCGCCTTCGCGAAGGGCGAGGCGGCGATGTACCTGCAGGGGCCGTGGGCGTTCAGCGAGATCGCGAAGACCGCTCCCGATCTGCCCCTGGGCACCTTCCCGCTGCCCATGACCGACGATCCCGACGACCTCGCGGTGCGGGTGAACATGGACCTCGCGGCGATGATCCCCGTGGAGTCCCGGCACCAGGAGGCCGCCCGCGACTTCCTCGAGTACCTCTACCTCCCCGAGAACATCGAGGAGTACAACGCCTCGCAGCTCGGATTCACCCCGACGACCGACGCGGCAGCGCCGGACGACCCGCGCATCGAGGGCATGATCCCGTACTACGACGACGGCAAGATCTACCAGGGCCCGTCCGTGCTCGTTCCGAAGACCCTGCCGATCTTCAACTATGCGCAGGCCATGGTGCTCGGCGCCGCGCCGTCGTCGATCCTCCGCACGATGGACGCCGACTGGGCCCGTATCGCCTTCCGCGCTCCCATCCCGACCTCGCAGGATTCCGCATCGGCCGAGACAGAGGAGTCCGCGCCATGACCACCACCACCGCCACCGACACCGGTGCCAGCACCACCGCGATCGTGACGGGCGGCGAGCGGAAGCTCCGCCGGCACACCCGCCGCGTCGAGCCGATCTACTACCTCTTCCTGCTGCCGACCCTGGTGATCTTCACGCTCGCGATCACCGTCCCCGGCGTGATCGGCATCTTCTTCAGCTTCACCGACTCGATCGGCATCGGTGAATGGAGCTTCAACGGCCTCACCAACTACATCGCCCTGTTCAGCGATCCCGCGATCCTCCAGAGCTACCTGTTCACGTTCGGCTTCTCCATCGCGACCGTGATCGTGGTGAACGTGATCGCGTTCCTGCTCGCGGTCGGGCTCACCTCCCGCATCCGCTTCAAGACCGGGCTGCGGACGATCTTCGTGATCCCGATGGTGATCTCGGGCATCATCATCGCCTACGTCTTCAACTTCCTGTTCTCCAACTCGCTGCCCGCGGCGGGGGCCGCGACGGGGGTCGAGTGGCTGCAGACCAGCCTGCTCGCCAACCCCGACCTCGCGTGGGTCGCGATCGTCATCGTCACCGCGTGGCAGGCCGTGCCCGGCACGCTGCTCATCTACATCGCCGGTCTGCTGTCGGTGCCGGGCGAGGTGTACGAGGCGGCCAGCATCGACGGGGCCAGCCGCACGCAGCAGCTCACCCGCATCACCATCCCGCTCGTCGCCGGCTACGTCGTGATCAACGTGATCCTCGGGTTCAAGGGCTTCCTCAACGCCTACGACATCATCGTCGGCCTCACGAACGGCGGTCCGGGCACCGCCACCCGCAGCGTGGCCATGACGATCATCGCGGGCTTCAACGGCGGCGACTACGCCTACCAGATGGCCAACGCCACGATCTTCTTCATCGTGGCCGTGCTCATCTCGGTCTTCCAGCTCTCGCTGACCCGCGGAAGGAACACGTTCTGATGACCACGCAGACCCTCACCACGGCCCCGGCCGGCGGCCGGAAGAAGCGCGAGAAGATGGAGCGCGTCAACTGGTCGGGCACCATCATCCTGATCCTCTGCACGGCGACGATCCTCATCCCGCTGTACGTCACGATCTCGATGGCGTTCAAGACCACCGGTCAGGCCGTCGACGGCAACGCGTTCTCGTTCCCCGCGCCGTTCAGCTTCGACGGATTCGTGCAGGCCTGGAACCTCACGAAGTTCCCCGTCGGCGCCGGCATCTCCCTGCTCGTCACGGCGGGAACGGTCGTCGCCACGATCGTGCTCGCGGCTTTCGCCTCGTACGCGATCGTGCGCAACTGGGACCGCCGACTGTTCCGGTACTCCTTCTTCTACCTGCTCGCGGCGATGTTCATCCCCTTCCCGGTCGTGGCGCTGCCGCAGATCCAGCTCACCGGACGCGTCGGACTCGACAACCCGTTCGGCGTGATCATCCTCGCCACGATGTTCCAGCTGAGCTTCAGCGTGCTGCTGTTCACGGCGTTCCTGCGGTCGATCCCGATCGAGCTGGAGGAGAGCGCCCGCATCGACGGGGCGACCACGTGGCAGACCTTCTGGCGGCTGATCTTCCCGCTGCTCGCCCCCATGAGCGCGACCGTCGGCATCTTCGCGTTCCTCTACGCCTGGAACGACTTCATGATGCCGTCGCTCATCATCTCCGACCCGGCACTGCAGACGCTGCCGGTGCGGCAGAACCTCTTCCAGAACCAGTTCAGCAACAACTACAACGTCGCCTTCGCCTCGTACCTCATGGCGATGGCTCCCGCGATCGTCGCCTACCTCTTCACTCAGCGCTGGGTGATGGAGGGCGTCACGCAGGGTGCCGTCAAGGGCTGACACCGACCACCGCAAGAAAGCAAGGAGTTCCACCCCTCATGACCGATTCGCTGCTCACCGAGACCCGCGAAGACGACAAGACCGCGACCTGGTGGCGCCAGGCCGCCGTCTACCAGATCTACCCCCGCAGCTTCGCCGACGCCGACGGCGACGGACTGGGCGACCTCCCCGGCATCGTCTCCCGTGCCGACTACCTCGCCGAGCTCGGCATCGACGCGGTGTGGCTGAGTCCCTTCTACCCGTCCGAACTCGCCGACGGCGGCTACGACGTGGCCGACTACCGCAACGTCGACCCGCGCCTGGGCACGCTGGCCGACTTCGACGCGATGGTGGAGGCGCTGCACGCGCGCGGCATCCGCGTCGTGGTTGACATCGTCCCCAACCACACCTCCGACCAGCATGCGTGGTTCCAGGAGGCGCTCGCCGCGGGGCGTGGGTCGGCCGCGCGGGAGCGCTACATCTTCCGCGAGGGCACGGGGCCCGACGGTGCGGAGCCGCCCACAGACTGGATCTCGATCTTCGGTGGCAGCGCCTGGGAGCGCGTGGCCGACGGTCAGTGGTACCTGCACAACTTCGCGGTCGAGCAGCCCGACCTCAACTGGGACCACCCCGAGGTGCGCGAGGACTTCCTGACGACACTGCGCTTCTGGTCGGACCGCGGCGTCGACGGGTTCCGCATCGACGTCGCCCACATGCTCACGAAGGACCTCACCGAGCCGCTGCCGTCGCGCGCCCAGCTCGACGCGATGGACCGCACCTCGGGCACCCACCCGATGATCGACCGCGACGACGTGCACGAGATCTACGCCGAGTGGCGTCGGGTGTTCAACGAGTACGACCCGCCGCGCACCGCCGTCGCCGAGGCGTGGGTGGAGACGCCGGAGCGCCGGGCGAAGTACGCCTCCGCGGAGGGGCTGGGCCAGGCGTTCAACTTCGATCTGCTCGTGGCCGACTTCGATGCGGGCGACTTCCAGCGCATCATCGCCGACAACCTCGCCCAGGCGCACGCGGCAGGGTCGTCGACCACCTGGGTGCTGTCGAACCACGACGTGACCCGCCACGCCACGCGGTACGGCCTTCCGCCGCTGCGCGGTCGCGCGGTGAAGCAGGGCACGGAGTGGGTGCGTGCCGGCGGCCCGGAGGACGGACTCGACCGGGAGGGCGGACTGCGTCGGGCGCACGCCGCGACCCTGCTGTTGCTCGGCCTCCCCGGCAGCGCGTACCTGTATCAGGGCGAGGAACTCGGGCTGCACGAGGTGGCCGACATCGCGCCGGAGCAGCGGCAGGACCCCGGGTTCTTCCGCGGGGCCGACTTCGATGGTCTCGGTCGCGACGGGTGCCGTGTGCCCCTGCCGTGGACGGCGTCGGGCAGCTCGTACGGGTTCGGCGAGGGCGGCGCGCATCTGCCTCAGCCCGCGTGGTTCGCCGCGGCCGCGGTCGAGGTGGAGGATGCCGACCCCGGTTCCACGCTCAACCTCTACCGCGAGGCTCTGCGGCTGCGGCGGTTGCTGCAGACCGGCGAGAGCCTGGAGTGGAGGGAGACGGGTCGTGCGGACGTGCTGCGGTTCCGTCGTCCGAACGGCTGGGAGGTCGTGGCGAACTTCGGCACGGAGCCCTTCGAGCTCGGAGCGGCCGCGGAGGACGCGGTGCTGTCGACCGTGGCGCTGGACGGCTCCGCGCTGCCCGCGGAGGCGACCGCATGGATCGCGCCGCGGGGGCTCGTGGGGTGAGTCGGGGGTGACGAAAGGCGGAGGTCGTGGTCGCACGCTCTCCGCCTTTCCCGTCCGCGGAGCGTTCGATTTGATAATGGTTCTCATTAGCGTTTACGCTGGCATCATGAAGAAGCCCGCGCTCGCTCTCGCCCTCGCCTCCGTCGCCGCCCTCTCGCTGGCCGGATGCTCCAGCCCCGCCGCGTCGGGACAGGGCGACGACGGAACGATCACCGTCGTGGCGAGCACCAACGTCTACGGCGACATCGCCGCGCAGATCGGCGGCGACCGCGTCGACGTCGAGTCGATCATCACCTCCGCCTCCCAGGACCCGCACTCCTACGAGGCCAGCGCCCGCGACCGGCTCACGCTCCAGAAAGCCGACCTCGTCGTCGAGAACGGCGGCGGCTACGACGCCTTCATCGACAGCCTGCTGCAGGACGCCCAGGACCCGCACGTCGTCACCGCCGTCGAGTACTCCCACGACTTCCCCGGCAACGAGGGCCATGAGGAGGACGCCCACGCTGACGACGACGCCGCCGCCGAGTCGCACGACCACGAGCATGCCGAGGGCGAGGAGGCTCACGACCACGATGGCCACGACCACATCGAGGGCTTCAACGAGCACGTGTGGTTCGACCCGCACACGATGATCCACGTGGTCGAGGCCATCGCCGACGAGCTGACGGCGCTCGACCCCGACGGCGCGGACACGTTCGCGACCAACGCCGACGAGCTGGTCGCCGAGCTCGAGGGCTTCGAGTCCGACCTCGAGACGCTCAAGGCCTCCGCCGAGGGCAAGACGGTGTTCCTGACCGAGCCGCTGCCCGGCTACCTCGCCGCGGCCGCCGGTCTCACCGACGTGACGCCCGAGGGCTTCGCCGAGTCGGTCGAGGAGGGCAGCGACGTCGCGCCGGCGGTACTGCTCGAGTCGCTCGATGTGATCGCGTCCGGACAGGTGACCGCCCTGCTGACCAACGCCCAGACGGGCGGTGCCGAGACCGAGCGGGTCGAGAAGGCCGCGGACGACGCCGGAGTACCGGTGGTCGCCTTCACGGAGCTGCTGGAGGACGGATCGTCGTACTCTGAGTGGATGCGTGACGCGATCCAGAGCCTCGCCGCCGCCGTCCAGTCGTGAGCGGCGCGGTCGACCGCGCGGCGCCCGTGCTCGAGATCGCCGACGGGGCACTGCACCGCGGAGACCGCGAGCTCTGGTCGGGCCTCGATCTCACGGTGCAGCCGGGGGAGTTCATCGCCGTGCTCGGACCCTCCGGGTCGGGCAAGACGACACTCCTGCGCAGCATCCTCGGCCTCCAGCCCCTCTCCCGCGGCACGATCCGCGTGGCAGGTGAGCCCGTGCACCGCGGCAGCGCCCGCATCGGCTACATCCCGCAGCAGCGCGCGATCGCTCCCGACACCAGCATGCGTGCCAGGGATCTCGTGGCGCTCGGCGTGCAGGGCAGCCGGTTCGGCCTCCCGTTCCCGCACCGCGGCGACCGCGCGAAGGTCGATGCACTGCTCGACGCGGTCGGCGCCGTGCACTACGCCGACCGTCGGGTGGGGTTGCTGTCGGGCGGAGAGCAGCAGCGGCTCCGCGTGGGACAGGCGCTCGCCGACGAACCGGCCCTGCTGCTGTGCGACGAGCCGCTGTCGAACCTCGACCTCGCGAACCAGGTGGGCGTCACCGACATCATCGACCGCCAGCGGCGCGAGCGCGGTGCGGCGGTGCTGTTCGTGACGCACGACATCAACCCGATCCTCGGCCGGGTCGACCGCATCCTCTACATCGCCGGCGGGCGCTTCCTGCTCGGCACCCCGGACGAGGTGCTGCAGACGCGCGTGCTCAGCGACCTGTACGGCACACCCGTGTTCGTGCTCCGAGCGGGCGACCGGCTCGTGGTCGTGGGTGTCCCCGACGCCGAGCCCCACCACCTGCACGACGACCACGACCACGGAGGGACCGCATGACCGCCGCCGCCCTCCTCGTCCCTGCCGTCGGGTGGGACGACATCTTCTCCTTCCAGGACTACGGCGAGCTCGTCGCCCTGCTCGCGAACTCGATCATTGCCGGTGCGGTGCTCGGTATCGTCGGTGGCCTGATCGGCGTGTTCGTGATGCAGCGCGACCTCGCCTTCGCGGTCCACGGGGTCAGCGAGCTCTCCTTCGCCGGTGCCGCGGCCGCGTTGCTCTTCGGCGGCAGCGTGGTGTTCGGCTCACTCGGCGGGGCACTGGTCGCGGCGATCCTCATCGGCGTGCTCGGTGCGAAGGCGCGTGACCGCAACTCGATCGTCGGTGTGCTCATGCCGTTCGGCCTCGGCCTCGGCATCCTCTTCCTGTCGCTGTACGACGGACGCAGCGCCAACCGCTTCAGCCTCCTCACCGGTCAGATCGTGTCGGTGTCGAGCCCTGACCTGGGGTGGCTCATCGGCATCAGCCTCGTCGTGCTGCTCGGGCTGCTGGTGATGTGGAACCCGCTGCGGTTCGATTCGCTCGACCCGGAGTCGGCGGCGGCCCGCGGTGTGCCGACCCGCGCGGTGAGCCTGCTGTTCATGGTGCTGCTGGGCCTGATCGTCGCGGTGAGCGTGCACATCATCGGAGCTCTGCTGGTGATGGCGCTTCTGGTGACACCGGCCGCCGCGGCCATGCGGGTCACAGCGGGTCCGGTCGCGGTGCCGCTGCTGGCCGCGCTGTTCGGCTTCGTCTCGGCGGTCGGCGGCATCCTGCTCGCCCTCGCCGGCACCCTCCCGGTGAGCCCGTACATCACGACGCTGTCGTTCACGATCTACGTCGTGTGCTGGATCGTGCAGAAGACCCGGTCGCGCGTCCGTCGCGTCTCCGCCTGAGCCGTCGGCGAATGGTGCCGGGCCGTCGCCCTGACGGACGACGGCCCGGGCTGGAGTCACTCGTCGGACGGGGGCCGGTTGCGGCGCACGAGCCACCGTGTGACGTCGAACACGAGGCCACCGGCGAGGAAAGATCCCGCGATCAGCATCATCATGCGCAGTCCTTCGTCGGCGGTGGTGGCCGCGGTGCTGAAGGCCATCCACATGCCGATGGCGACGAACACCCACCCCGCGATGGAGCGCCCGGACGGGCGGCCGGAAGCGGCCTTGGGGTGCGTGTCCACGCTCTGTTTCGTCAGCATGCGAACTGCCCATCACTCGTGTACGTCTCTTGACTCATGGCGCCGAGGTATGCCCAGAGCAGGCCGGGGAAGGCCCACGGCGCAGTGACGCTCGAACCGATCACTCCGATGCCGCCGCCTACGACCCGCCCAGCCTGAGCCCAGCACGGGCCGAGGTCGCGAGCGGGCACGTTCATCGTGCTCATGATCGAGGTCGGCGGTGCCGAGGCGATTGCCGCGGCCGGTGATGCGATCAGCGCCGTGGCGAGTGCGGCGGTCAGCACAATAGGTGTCTTCATTGCTTCTCCTCTTGTACCCCGCTCGCCTCAAGCGTAGTCATATGACCCCAGATGCGCCTCGAGAGAGAACACATATGCCGATACAGGGCACGCCGACGCGGACCACGCTCTCGTTCACTCGCCGGGAGCCTCGGTGCGCGGGCGCTCCCAGCCCTCGCCAACCCCCTCCGGCCTAGAATCGAAGGCATGGCTCAGCGGAACACCTGGCAGCGCGAACGCGTGCGCGAAGCACTCGCCGACGCCCGCGGTTTCGTCAGCGCACAGAGCCTGCACGCCTCCCTCCGCGACGACAACACCGGCATCGGCCTCGCCACGGTCTACCGCGCACTGGCAGGGCTCGCCGCCTCCGGTGACGCCGACTCGCTGCAGAGCCCCGAGGGCGAGGCGCTGTACCGTGCCTGCTCCACGCAGGGGCACCACCACCACCTGATCTGCCGGTCGTGCGGGCTCACGGTCGAGATCGAGGCGAAGGACGTCGAGCAGTGGGCGCACCGCACCGCCGCTCTGCACGGGTTCACCGACGCCGCGCACGTCGTCGACATCTTCGGGCTGTGCACCCCGTGCGCCAACAAGCGCGAGGCCGGCAGGACAGCGACAGCGTGAGTTCCCCGGCACGAACGGCCTCCCGTCCGGGCCACACGCACCGACACGCGACACCGCCGCGGTCGCCCTGGATCGGCCTCGGTCTCGGCGCCGCGATCGTGGCGGCGCTGTTCCTGATCGACCTGCTGCTCCCGTCGCTGTACCCGGCATCGCTGCCGACCAGGGCGCAGGACGGCCTCACCCTGGCGCTCAGCGTGCTGATCGAAGCGCTGCCGTTCGTGATCCTCGGCGTGCTGCTGTCGATCGTCGTGCAGGTGTGGCTGCCCGCCGACGTCATCCACCGCTGGCTGCCACGCCGCGCGTGGGCCCGGCGCGCGGTGCTGTCCCTCCTCGGGATGCTCATCCCGGTGTGCGAGTGCGGCAACGTCCCCTTCGCGCGCGGTCTGATGATGCGCGGCCTCGCCCCGGCGGAGGCCCTCACCTTCCTGATCGCCGCGCCCATCGTCAACCCGATCGTCATCCTCACCACGCACGCGGCCTTCGGTTGGGACGGCGGCATCCTCGTCGCGCGCCTGGTCGGCGGCTACCTGATCGCGAACCTGATCGGCTGGATCTACAGCCTGCACCCGTCGCCGGACTCGCTGCTCACCCAGCGCTTCGTCGACACGTGCGAGCGCGTGACGCACGAGCCGGGCACCCCGATCCGCCGCAGCCTCACGCAGTTCCTGGTCGAGCTGCGGGCGGTGATGCCGGCGCTCGTGATCGGCTCAGCGCTCGCGGGAGCCGTGCAGGTGCTGATCCCGCGCGACGTGCTGCTGGCGATCGGGTCGAACCCGGTGCTGTCGATCGTGGCGATGATGCTGCTCGCGATCGTGGTCGCCATCTGCTCCAACGTCGACGCGTTCTTCGCGCTGTCGTTCGCGTCCACCTTCTCGAGCGGGGCGATCGTGGCGTTCCTGCTGGTCGGACCGCTCGTCGACATCAAGATGCTGGCACTCATGCGTACGACCTTCACGGCGCGCACGCTCGTCGGGATCACCGCGGTCGTGCTGGCCGCGGCCTTCGCGATCGGGATCGGGGTGAACGTCTTTGTCTGAGCAGCAGACACCGCGCGCTCGAGCCGTCGCGACTCGATGGCTGGGCGTCGGACTGGCCTCCGCGGTCGCGGTCGTGACGCTCGGGCTCGCGGTCACCGGGCGCCTGACGCTCTACATCAGCCCCGAGTCGGTCTGGTTCGCGAGTGCGGCCGCCGTGGTCACGCTCGCCGGGGCGGTGTGGTCGTGCACCCTGCCGCTCGGGGCCGAGGACGACCACGGCCACGACCACGGCGACGCCACCGCGGAGCCCGAGCACGCGGACGACGAGGCGTCGCGCACGACCGTGACTCCCCGGCGGACCCTGGCCGGAGTCGGCGCGGTCGCGGGCGGTGTGGTCGCCACCGGGGTCGTGGCCGCAGCGCTCGTGCTGCCGCCCGCCTCGCTGTCGGTCGAGCTCGCGATGTCGCGTGCGGGGGAGCAGGCCACGCTGTTCGCCGGGGCGGACACCGTGGCCCTCGGCGTCGCGGACACCTCGACGTTCGGCATCGGCGACTGGGCCAGTGTCTTCGCTGGGGCCACGAACACCGCGGCGTACGACGGGGCCCCGGTCACGCTCACCGGCTTCGTCACCCCGGCGGGGAAGGGCGACGGCGTGAACCTCACCCGGCTCGTCATCACGCACTGCGTGATCGACGCGCAGACCGCGGCCCTGCCGACCGACGTCGACCCCGGCGAGTACGAGACGGGGCAGTGGGTCGAGGTGACGGGCACGGTGCGCGCCGACGCCGACGGCACGCTGCGCATCGAGCCGACGGACGTCGTCGCGATCGACGAGCCGAAGGACCCCTATGAGTACTGACGACGAGCGCCGCGAGACGCCCGCCGTC